>JACQGS010000044.1 GCA_016199405.1 Chloroflexota bacterium
ATCCTTGCGCGCGTACGCGAATCGAGTAGAATTGTTCGAGCGCGATCTGTTCCGCGACGAACTTGATCCCGCGCTTGTGCCGCTCTGCGATATGCTGACCCAGCGCGGCAATCAGTATGTCAATTTGGGTGAACCGGAATTGCGCCGCGAAATCGAAAAAGCCGCGCAACGGTTGCGGCTCTCGCGATTCAAAGCCGAACTGACGGTGGTGGAAACGGAACTTACCTCGCTGCAAGCCACGCGCCACGGGGAAGGCATCGCGCTGAGCGGCGAGGATGAGCAGTTGATGCACGAACGCGCGGAATATTATCGCCAAGAAATTGTGGCGAGTCAGCGTGCGCTGAATGCTCTGGTGGTTTTCAAAAGTCGAGCGAATATGGCTGAAATGGTTTGATGATGCCGGCAAAAAAGAATCGTAAACTGAAAAGCGCATCTCGCAATTCGCATAAATCCAAAGTCAAAGCGTCGCCGGTTTTGAAACTCGCCGCGTCCATCACCGGCGGCAGACCGGATGAGGCGTGGGTGCGCGCGGCGGATTTGCCGGATCAAGATGCCGCGCTCGACGCGTTGGTGAAAAAAGCCGGCGCGCACAAGCGCTTGACGATGGATCAAATCCGCGCAGTTTTTCCGGACGCGGATACCGATCCCGATTTGATTACCGATCTGCGCCAACTCTTGCGCGATCTAAAAATCAAAATCGTCGCGAATGGCGCGGCGCCCCCGCCGGAAGAAGAGAGCGAAAACGCGGCGGAGGCGGGCCAAAAAGTTGTGCTGGAACTCGGCGAAGTCACGAGCGATCCGGTGCGGATGTATTTGCGCGAAATCGGGCGCGTCCCGTTGCTCAAAGGCAATGAGGAATCCACTCTCGCCGAGCAAGTGCAACTGGGTGAATTCGCCCAAGTCAATATCAAGCGCGCGAACCTGAGCCAAAAAACGAAAGCGAAATTGCGCGCCGCGATTCGGGCAGGCGACATCGCCAGCACGCACCTCGCCGAAGCGAACTTGCGGCTCGTCGTCAGCGTTGCCAAACGCTACATCGGGCGCGGGATGTCGTTCTTGGATCTGATTCAGGAAGGCAATATCGGTTTGCTGCGCGCGGTCGAGCGATTTGATTATTCCAAGGGTTATAAATTTTCCACGTACGCCACGTGGTGGATTCGCCAAGCCATTACGCGCTCGATTGCCGATCAGGCGCGCACGATTCGCATCCCGGTGCATATGGTCGAGACGATCAATCGCTTGGTGCGTGTGACGCGGCGGCTGACGCAAGAATTGGGGCGCGAGCCGAATTCGGATCAGGTCGCGTTGGAGATGGAAATTCTGTTGCCGGAAGATCGCCGCGCGATCATCGAGAATGAAAGACGCGGCGGCATTCTTGATCCGCGCCTCGAACGCATCTGGAAACGCGCGGCGGCAAAAGTGCGGCGCATCATGAAAGTCGCGCAAGAGCCGATGTCGTTGGAAACGCCGATCGGGTCGGAAGAAAACTCGTCCTTGGGTGATTTTATTCCGGACGAAACGACGCTCGGACCCACCGACGCGGCGTCGCGGCAGATGTTGAAAGAGCAAATGCAGGATGTGCTGGAGCAATTGAGCGCGCGCGAACGCGAAGTACTCGAGTTGCGGTTTGGATTGAAAGACGGCACGACGCGCACGTTGGAAGAAGTGGGGCAGGCGTTTGGCGTGACGCGCGAACGCATTCGGCAGATCGAAGCGAAGGCGTTGCGCAAATTGCGCCATCCGATCCGCAGTCGCAAACTGCGCGATTATTTGGGATAGCATGTTGTCGCAGACCCTCGTAGCATAGCGCCTTGTGCGCGTTTTTGAAGACGCCCACGAGGGGCTATGCTACCTCTCCGACAACCTGCTAGCGCGAAAAAATTTGACATTGGATTCCGCTGCGATATAATGGGGTCGTCGGAGTTTTATTCCTCGGTAGCTCAATTGGCAGAGCGCGCGGCTGTTAACCGCGATGTTCTAGGTCCGAGTCCTAGCCGAGGAGCAAGACGAGTAGGGCAATTTTGCAAATTGCCCTACTTTTTTTCATGGACACGCGACCCGGTGCGCGTGGTATGGCGCGTTTGAATCCGCGGGTTCACGCGCCCTTGACACATATTCAGGTAGACGTAGAATAGGGCATGGGAAAGCGACTTCAAAAGCAGAAAGAGAAAATGAAAAAAAAGATTGATCGCTGTGACTTGTGCGGAGGCGAACTCAAGCTAGGCAAGACCACGCTAGAAATCTGGCGTGGCGCAGACCTAGTTGTGATCAAGGACGTGGTTGCCGATGTTTGCCAGCAGTGTGACGAAGCATACCTTTCTGCAGAAACCTCGAAGAAACTGGACGATTTCCTGCGCGACTACCAGCGACGCAAGCCAGAGCGCTTTATTTCAGTGCCCCAGTACTCACCGCTGCAAGTGGTAGGCGGATAGCGGTTTTCGTGTGAGTGGAGAAGAGGTTTGAGATTTTTTCGTCTCAAACCTCTTTTGTTTTTGATTGCGGCAGACCTCGCCGGTCTAGAAATTTCTATTGACATGCGCATTGGCGCGTGATATAAAGCCAGTGATGCGAGCGCTCGTCTTTGATGGTCAACTCCAATTCACGCGCGATTATCCGATGCCGCGTGTCCCCGCCGATGAATCGCTGGTGCGCGTAGTGCGCGCCGGCATTTGCAATACCGATCTCGAGATCTGCAAGGGCTATCTGGATTTTCGCGGCGTATTGGGTCACGAATTTGTCGGCGTGGTGCAAGAAGGCGCGATGCAAGGCGCGCGCGTCGTCGGCGAAATCAATGCGTCCGACGGCACCTGCCCTACCTGCTTGCGCGGTGATGCAACGCATTGCCCGCAGCGCACGACGCTCGGCATTGTCCAGCGCGATGGCGCGTTCGCGGAATATCTGACACTGCCAACGCGCAATTTGCACCGCGTGCCGGACGCGGTCAGCGACGCGCAAGCGGTTTTCGTCGAGCCGCTCGCGGCGGCGCTCGAAATCACCGAACGCGTTCATATTCGCCCGACCGATCGCGTGGCAGTCATTGGCGACGGAAAATTGGGATTGCTGTGCGCGCAAGTTTTGCAATTGACCGGCTGTGATGTGCTGGTTATCGGGCGGCATGAAAAAAAACTCGCGATTCTGAATCAACGCGGTATCCGTACGACGACTGACGCGCCCGCGATCAAAGAGCAATTCGATATCGTGGTCGATTGCACCGGCAACGCGGGCGGCTTCGAACTCGCGCGGCGATTGACGCGCCCACGCGGCATATTGATCTTGAAATCGACGTTTCACGGCGCGCAAGCGATGGAATTCGCGCCGATGGTCGTGGATGAGATCAGCATCGTGGGCTCGCGCTGTGGTCCGTTTGCGCCGGCATTGCGTTTGCTGGAGAGAAAGCTGGTTGATGTCGAGTCAATGCTCAGCGCGGAATATCCGCTCGCGCGCGGGTTGGAAGCCTTCGAGCGCGCGGGCGCGGTGGGAGTTTTGAAAGTTCAAATCGTCATAGGTGACGGGTGACAAGTGGCGGGTGACAAGGGAAGTAAAACGTGAACCGTGAAACGTCCCTTGTCACTTGCCCCCTGTCACTTGGGCTTTAGTGGAGGCGCGTTGCAGAAAAACTATTACGTCGCTATCGAAGGGGTCATTGGCGTCGGCAAGACAACGCTCGCGCGCGCGATTCAGCGCGAGTTTGGCGCCGAGATATTGCTCGAAGTGTTTGAAGAGAATCCGTTTCTGGCGCGGTTTTATCAAGACCGCAAGCGCTATGGCTTTCAAACGCAAATCTTTTTCCTGTTGAGCCGCTTTCATCAACAGCATCAGTCTATTCCGGCGGCGCTCGAACGCGCGCATCTCATCAGCGATTACACGTTTGACAAAGACTATATCTTTGCGCGCCTCAATATTGACGGCGATGAATTGTCGCTGTACGAGCAAGTGCATGCGATCCTCGCCGGCAAACTCATTCAACCGGACCTCGTCGTCTATTTGCGCGCTTCGCCGGCGACGCTGATGCAACGCATCGCCTTGCGCGATCGTTCGTACGAGCGCGCGATGGAGCCGGACTATATTGAGGCGTTGCATCGCGCGTACGAAGACTATTTCGCGCGTTATGCTACGGCGCCGGTGCTGACGCTCGATTCCAACCGCTTGGATTTCGTTCAGCGCGCCGAGGATTTGCGATTCGTTTTGGATAGCGTCCGCGCGGAATTGAAATCGGGCGCGTATCAAGAACCGTTGTTGTGAGTATGTGCGGCGCACATGTAGGGGCGACCCTCGTGGTCGCCCGTTTCGCGTCGCACGTTTGAGGAGATCGTGTGAAAAAATTTGTCGCTATCGCCGGCAACATCGGCGTCGGAAAATCTACGCTCGTCGAGATGATGTGCGCGCGGTGGGGCTGGCATCCGTTCGTCGAAGGCGTGGTGGATAATCCGTACCTCGCCGATTTTTACGCAGATATGCGCGCGTGGGCGTTCCATTCGCAAATTTTTTTTCTTTCGCAACGCCTGCGCGATCTGCGGCGGCTGATGGCGCATGAACAATCGGTCGTGCAAGACCGCACGGTGTACGAGGATGCGGAAATTTTTGCCAAGAATCTGCATCGCCAGCAGTTGATCAATGCGCGGGATTGGAAATCGTACAGCGAATTGTATCAAGCCCTCACGCAACTCTTGCCGCCGCCGGATCTCGTCGTCTATCTGCAAGCGTCGGTGCCGACGCTGCGGCAACGCATCGCGCAGCGCGGCCGCGAGTACGAAAAAAATATCGCGCCCGATTATTTGGCGCGCTTGAACGAGCTATATGAAGAGTGGATCGGCGGCTTCACGTTGTGTCCGGCGCTGATCGTGCCGGCAGATCGCTTGGATTTTGTCGGCAATCATCAGCACCTCGAATTGATCTTGCAAAAAATTCAAGACAAGCTGCGCGGCGAGCAGTTGGTATTGTTTGATTGACCCGTGACATTATGCTTCCGGCGCGGACTCGAATTTTATTTGCGGGATTCCCAAAATGAGCGCGGCGATCAACCCCAACAATACCGCGAACCATAGCGTGCATAATCGGACGATGAAGGTCGCGGCAACCGCGTGTTCGCGCGCCAGCGCGACAATTTGCTCCAGCAAAAATGCCATCCCGCCTTCGGTCGCGCCGAGTCCGCCCGGCAACATTGACGCCGCGCCAAACAGTGATGCCGCCGCGTAAATGAATGTCACCTGCAGCAATAATTCCGGCGTTGGCGCGCTGCCCAATCCAATGGCGACGATCAACAGCGTCACGCATTCCGCGAACCACGCGATCGTCGAAAGCGCGATGGCGATCAGCAGCGGCTTGAGTCGCAAGAGCAAAAACGCGCTCTCGTACAAATTTCGGATGAGACCGGCGAAACGCGCAATCACGGGCAGGCGCGCCGCAAAATCCAAAACGCGCTCGGCAAGCGCACGGCTTTGCGCCACCGCGACGAAAACTACCGCCGCGATCACAACCACCGCTAGCGCGCTCGCTCCGAGCGGATAAACGGCAAGCCCAATCGCCGCGAGCAGAACCATTCCCAAAACGTCGGTCAAACGTTCCGCCACGACGATTGGCGCGGAATGGCTCACCGGCGTGCCGTAGCGTCCTTTGAGTAAAAATGATTTCAGGAGTTCGCCTAATTTTCCGGGCGTCATCGTGAGACTAAAGCCGGTCAGAAAAATCAATAACGAGTCGCGGGCTGGAATGTTTTGAATGCCGATCACGCTCAGATAATAATGCCAGCGCACAAAGCGCAAACAATAATTCACGAGCGTCGCCGCCAGCGCGAGCGCGAGCCATTGCCATTGAAATGTTGCGATGGCGGCAAATAGACGCGGCGCGTCGGCGTAGAACGTCAGTGCAATAAAAACGGCGAGCGCGAGCAATAACGAAATGGAAATCTTGCGGCTGAGGTGTTGCATGAGGTGCGCTTACGCGCCTTTGCGGAGCGCCAGATACGCGCCGATCAGAACCGCCGCGGCGCCGGCAAGCGTGCCGACTGCCGCCGTCGCGAACGGCGCGCGCGAGCCATAGCCCGGATTGATCGGTCGGTCGGGGCTGTAACGTTTCTGCAAAAACTGTCCCCATTCCGTTTTCAACGCGGCATCGGCGCGTTTTTTTCCGTGAAATGGAAACCAGTACGAATTGTGATAGATGTTCGAGGCGGCGTACGACCACGGCACCAGCGGCGTGCGCAAAAGGAAATGCTCGAATGGATGCAAAAAGCCGTGATAGATTTGATATTGTCCCCACGACGCAAAGGTATTTTCGTATGCGCTGAATTTCCAATTCTCATTCGACGCGTCCACATCGCCGATGAATTTGATTTCGCGCGGATCGCCGACGCCCAAGCCGCGCTCGTGCGCGGCGCGCACAAATTTTAGACTGAGCGGATCGAGTCCCATAATTTTCGCCATCGCTGCATCGAGCGCGACCGGATCCGACGATGCCATGATCACATTCTTGACATGCCAGCGCGTCGCGCGCGGTCCCGGACCTTCGCCGGCAAATGTTCCATCCATCACGGCAAACAAACCGGTATGAATGTCCTGCTGAATTTGCAATAGGTCGACGAGCGTTTCGTGAATGACGCTGTGCGTCCAATGGCGCTTCTGATCGAGCATGCCGCCGAACGCGTTCTTCATCGCGCCGGTGACGTTGGTGAAGACGTGACATTTCATCGTCGGCAAGTGCAAAACATTTTTGCCGTAGAAAAATTTGGGAATGCGGACGCCGTGCTTAAAGACTTTATCGAGGACGAGAAAGGGCTGTTTCGGTTCATACGTCACCCATTCCACATCTTTTTGGTACGTCTCGGCGGTGCGCATGCCGTACTGATCTTGCACGAATTTGTGCCGATTGTTGAGTTGCCCTTCTTGCCCGTTGACGACGACGGTATCGTTATGCGTGGCGATCAGATTCTCGTGCTTGAATCCATCCGCGAGCATTTTCTTGACGACGCCTTCCAATTGCCACGGCGCCGTCGAGCAACTGGGATACCAGATTTGCCATGAGATATTTATTTTGACGAGCGTCTCTTTGTCCTTGGGCAAATTTTCCGTGTAGCGCGCGAGTTCCAACAAACGCGCGTAATCCTCTAAAGCGGTTTCGGGTCGCGTGTGCAAGATTGCCACTTGCCCGCGCCCGGGAAATTTTTTTGCATCAATCACTCAATTCTCTCCTTGATGAACTAGCCCGCAGTATATTCTAGCCGATGGCAGATGGCAAATTGCGCTTTGCGTTTGGCTACCGGCAACAAGTGGTGATTGCCCATAAGTTCAAAATCAACCGCAGAGGCGCAGAGACGCAGAGGCAATACGCGGTTTTCTCTGCTCGCCTTCGGCAGCCTGCGGTGAGATATGGGTAATCATCAGCACGAAGCCATTTGCTACTCGCGCGCTTTGTGATATAATTTTTCGCGTCGAAACAATTGGGAGGCGTCGTGGAACCCGAAGCCAAACTGCTCCAGCGCAAAATTATCGGTGTGCTCATCCGCGCGGCGCGCGAACGCGCGCGTCGGACCATCAAAGAAGCCGCGCTTCGCATGGGCGTGACGCCGGCGCGCGTGCGTCAGTGGGAACGCGGCGCGCGTGAAGTGACCTTGCCCGACCTCGAAACGCTGGCGCGTTTTTTCCACGCGCCGCCCTCGTTTTTCTTGGAAGGCGATTCGATGGCGCTCGAGGTGATTGCGCCGCCCCCGACCGAAGCGGAGGTTCACGACCGCCGCGCCGCGATTGGCGCGCGGCTCAAGCAAGCGCGCGTCGCGATGGGCAAGAGCCGTGAAGAATGCGCGACGGAAATCGCGCGCAAACCCGGCACGATCAGCCGCTACGAGCGCGGCGCGAGCGATATTCCGCTCGGCGAATTGGACCGCTTGGCGCACTTTTTGAATGTGAATTTGTATTATTTCATCGAACGCGGCGGAGACGCCCACGATGCCGGTGATTTGATGGATATGGATAAATTTGCCCGCCTGCCTCAAGACGTGCGCGCGTTCGCGCTCGACCCGGCGAATCTGCCGTTCCTCCGGATGGCGCAGAAATTTGGCGATCTGCCGGTCGAAAAACTCAAGGAGCTGGGCGAAATATTATTGGTCGTCAAGTAAACTAGATCCGAAGGGGATTGAAATCCCTTCGGATATTTTTTTGAGGAAGCCTTGGATCCGAATCTGTTACGCGAACAGGGTTTGCAACTTTATGCCGCCGGAAAATTGCGCGAAGCAATCACCGCGTTCGAGCAAGCGCGCGCGGAATTTCAATCGCGCGGGGACGCGGCGAACGCGGTCGCGGTCGCAAATGATCTCGGCGTGGCTTATTTTCGCGTCGGACGCGCGAGCGAGGCGCGCGCGATTTTGGAGGAAACGCTGACGCATGCGCATACGCTCGGTGATGGGATGACGGAAGCGAAAGCGAGTGGAAATTTGGCGCAGGTGCTCGAGCGAAGCGGAACGCGCGCTGAGGCGGCGACCTATTATCGCCGCGCCGCGGATTTGTTTCAGCGCGCCGGCGCACGCGATTTTGAAGCGGACACCTTACGCGCGCTAACGCAATTAGAACTCGCGCGCGGGCGATGGATCGACGCGTTGGCGGCGTACGATCGTGCGCTCGCGGCGCGGGGCGGATCGAGCATGTTGCGCGCGTTTTTGCAGATACCGCTCAAGTTGTTGGGCGTGCGGTAGGGCGGCGATGCCGGTAGGCATGAAATTGGGGGCGACCCTTCCTGAGCCCTTCCTGCGTCAGGGTAAACTGCGTCGAAGGAGGTCGCCTCTACTTATTTCACCGAAAAGTTCACGACCTGATCCAGCACCCCGTTCACTTGAACTTCCACGCGGTATGTCCCCACGGGCCACGTTGATACCGGTTTCAAAAAGAAATCCAAATTGCGCGAACCCTCCGTCACTAATTCGGATTGGTCGATCAATGTATTCGGCGGCGCGACAGCGCCGACATCCACAACGTACCACGCGGCATTGAACTTGGTATTCGCTTTGGCATTGCTGATCGTCGCGACGGCGTGAAAAATCGCGGTGGGTTTGAATACGGTGGTCGGATTCACGGGCTCGGCATTATCGCCCTGGGCATCTTCTGCCATCGTCACTTTGGTAATAATACCAGAAGACTTTGACGCCGTTGCCGCGGCGGTGGGCGCGACGATCGGTGTTGGCGAAACCGGCGTTGGAGCCGGGGCGGCGCACGCGGCAAGAATCGAAATAGCAAACGCGAGCAGAATCAATATGCGGGGCAAGCGTGGCATGAAACCCTCCCTTGATTTTTTGTTCGATTAACGCACGACGAAATTGACGATGTGACTCAACGCGCCATTCACAAACAATTCGACGCGATAAGAACCGGGCGGCCAGTTGCTATCCGGTTTGGCATTAAACACGATATTGCGCGTGCCGTCGGCTTCAACTTCGAATTCGCCGATGCGCGTGTTGCAGGGCGCGACGCCTTTGGTATCGGTCGCGTACCACGCGCCTTTGAATTTCGTTTGCGCCGGCGCATTTTCGACGCCGAGAATTGCAAAAAAAGTTGCGCTCGGCGCAAAAACGCCGGTCGGATTGTTGGGTTCGGCGGTATCGCCCTTGATGCCTTCAGCGAGCGTCACTTTTTTGACGAGCGGCGACGGCGCGATTCGCTCCGGCGTATTCGCGACGCACCCGCCGCCAGCGGTCTTGCCCAACGTCGGCGTCAATTCCGGCATTGGCGCCGGCGTTCCCACCGGTTCAGCATCACACGCGGTGAGGAACAGCGCGACAAGCCCAAGCAGAATGACTGCGCGCGAAATAATTTTTGCCATTGCAACCCTCCTTGATCAGCGTGTAGACTGACCTATTCTACTCCCATTCATCCGAAAAAATCAACTC
>JACQGS010000046.1 GCA_016199405.1 Chloroflexota bacterium
AAATCGGTTCTCCTCCATCACCCCTGGCTTTTTTCCGGCGCGATTGCGCGCGTGGAAAACGCGGCGGACGGCGACACGGTCGAAATTCTCGACGCGGGCGGCAAGTGGCTCGCGCGCGGCTATTACAATGCGCGCTCACAAATTAGCGCGCGAATTTTGACGTGGGATGAGAGCGAATCAATTGATCGCGCGTTTTTCCGCGCACGGCTCGAGCGCGCGCTTGCCGCGCGCACCGCGCTCGTTGATGCCGCTGCGACGAACGCGTATCGCGTCGTGAATGCCGAGAGCGATTTCCTGCCCGGCTTGATTGTGGACCGCTATGCGGATTTTGTGGTGATGCAATTTTTGACGCTGGGAATTGAAAAGCACAAGGAAGAAATCGGTGAGGTCGTCGAGGAATTGCTAGAGCCGCGCGGCATTTTTGAGCGGAGCGATGTGGATGTGCGCGAGAAAGAGGGCTTGCCATCAAGCGCCGGCGTATTGCGTGGAGAAGAGCCGCCGGCGCGCGTCGAGATTCGCGAAAACAACTTTCGATTTCTGGTGGACGTACAGCGCGGGCACAAGACTGGTTTTTATTTGGACCAACGCGAGAATCGTGCGAGGGTCGCGCGGTTTTTTCTTCCCTCTCCTTCTGGGAGAGGGACCGAGGGTGAGGTCGGGGAGATTTTGAATGCGTTCAGTTACACCGGCGCGTTCGCGGTTTACTTCGTCGCACAAAATAAAAACGCGCGCGTGATCAATCTCGATGCGTCGCACGACGCGCTCGAACTCGCGCGCGAGAATATGCAACTGAACGGCGTCGAGGCGCAGGGCGAATTTGTCGAGGGCGATGTATTTCAAGTTTTGCGGCGTTATCGCGACGCCGGCAAATTTTTCGATGCAATCATTCTCGACCCACCCAAGTTCGTGCATTCCGCCGCGCAATTGCAGGCCGGCGCGCGCGGCTACAAAGACATCAATTTGCTCGCGTTCAAATTGCTAAAACCCGGCGGCACGCTCGCCACGTTTTCGTGTTCGGGGCAAGTGAGCGCGGAATTATTTCAAAAAATAATTTTCGGCGCGGCGTCCGACGCCGGGCGCGACGCGCAAATCCTCGCGCATCTCTCGCAATCCGCCGATCATCCGATTCTGCTTTCGTTTCCGGAATCGGAATATCTCAAGGGATTAGTTTGCCGCGCAATCTGAATTTGAGGAGAGGAGAATCACTCTACCCTGCTCCCTTGCTCCCCCGCGCCTCCGCTTTTCCGGCGAATCCGTCTCAATAGCAAAATTCCCCCACCTAAAATTTCGATCACGATCACAATCGCGGCAACGCGTTCAACGCGCAACGGCGCGATATCAACCGCGACTTCGCGCGCCGCGCACGCATCCACCACCGTTTCATTCGAACCCACGCGATAGGTGACGCGACCCTGCGCGAGCGCGCTTTGCCAACCGGTTTGCGCGTACGCCAACAGCGCGCGCTTGAGTTGCGCCTCGGCGTCGTTCGCGTTTTGCAACGCCGCGACATTCGGCGCGAGATTTTCCAACTGCGCGGAAAAAACACGGCACGCGCCGGACAAATCCACCGTTTCGCGATAACGCGTCGTCCGCGCCCACACCTCTTCCATTTCACCGAACGTCAGCGCGCTCGGCGCAATCACCGCGCGCGCGCGCGACCATTCCACGCCCTCCAACTCGTTTGCCAGCCCTTTCAGTTTATTGTTGAGATCAGCAGTATCACTAAACGGGACGATGATCGTCAGCAAGATTTCGCGCGCATCAGCCGCATAACTCGCCTCGATGCCGTCCGCGCGTAAGCGCGCGACGACGCCACTCAACATATTTTGCATTTGCTCCGACGACGCGGCATACGGCACGATTGCCAATCGCATTTGCCGCGACGACGCGCGCATTTCCACTTCCCCGCGCGCGATCAAAAACGCCGGCGGTTTGAACTGCGCGAGAAACGCGTCGCCAACGACCGGGCGCGATTTTTCCATCACGCCGGCGGAGTCATTGCGCGCGATCAGATCGCGCGCCCAGAAAATATAGAGCGCGCGCCTTTGCGCGGCGAGTCGCTCCGGCGTGTAGAGCGGACCCACGCCGCCCGGCGCGAGCGCGGCGGCTTGATCGAAATATTTTTGCGCGTCGGCGTACGCGCCGCGCGTCTGCGCGTCGAGTCCGAGATAAAAATAATCCTCCGCGAGTTGCCGGCGCGCCGCCGCGTCATTCAGGACTTGCCATTGCTCAACCGCGAGCAACACATAGCCGGCATTGCGCGGACCGCTCGCCGCGCCAGCGCGCGCTTCGTACAATTGCGCGAGCGATTGGCGCGCGGCGCGCTGATTCGGATCGAGCCGCAAGGCGGTTTCATTTTCGGCGACCGCTTGCGCGAAAAAACTATCGCGGCGCGGCGAATCGAGCAACGCGAGTTGCCGCAACAGCCCTCCGAGCGCGGTGCGCGCGTTCGCATCGCCGGGATTTTGCTGCACCGCGCGGCGGCGCGCGGTGTAATCGCTCCAGAGCGCGGGGCGAATGAATTGCAGAAATGGATTCGTCGGCGGTTCGTACGCTTGAAAGAGCCACGTGATCGCCGCGCCGTCAAAGTTTGGATCGGGCGGATCGTACGCGATGATTTGATCGAGCGTCGTCGTTTCCGGAAAGCGGATCGTCAAGCGCGCGCTGCCAATCGCGCCTTTCCATCCGCCGGCAGTCGCCAGCCCGTACGAAAAGCGCGGAAGTGGCGCGTCGCCCAAATCCTGCTCGAAATCGAAACGCACCGTGCGCTTTTCGTCGCCGGCGATCGGCAGCGTGAACGTGAACCAGTCCACCGCGCGGATCTCTTTGCCGATTTTCAATTCGGCGCGCGCGCTTTCCAGTTTTATTTTTTTGTTGTCGAGCGTCACTGAAAAATTTTCGAGCCGCGCCGGATCGAACGCGTACGGGTCGCCCGCCCACGTTGGAAATCCCATTGGGATTTGCAAATCGTTCAAGCGATCGGTGTTGTGGAGTTTGAACGTGGACGTGCCGGAAATGATCGTACGCCCGTTGACCTCGCGAATGTCCGCGTCAAGCGTCAGCGCGACGAGTTCGATTGGCGAATCGCGTTGGAGCGGCGCGAGCGCGACGGGCAGGTAGAGCGTCGGGGTTTGAGAATGCGCAGGGGACACGCGAAGTAGATTTATTACTAATACGAACAAAAACGCGCGCGCGGAGAAAAAGAAAAGGGATTTGGACATTCGATCCCAAACCCCCCTTGGTCGGTGCGTGAAAACAAAATTGAAAATCATTTTGATTTTTCTTCAACCGGCAAGACGAGTGAGACGAGCGTTCCTTTACCGACTTGCGACGAAAGGGTCATTTGCGCGTGCGCGATCTCCGCCCGTTCTTTCATGTTCAACAGTCCCAACGAGCCGCGATTCGAATAGCCGCCCTCCACGCTCGCGACGTCAAATCCGCGGCCGTCGTCCTGCACCGTGATCGTGAGAAAACCGGTTTTCTGCTGCGCGACGATCCAAACATTCTTCGCTTCGGCGTGCTTGCGCGCGTTGTTGACCGCTTCCTGCACGATCGAAAAGATCGCGGCTTCGGATTGCGAAACCAGTCGCGCCGTAAAGCCATCGGTATCGAGATGCAAGTTAAAACCGTCCGTCTCGCGTTGTTTTTGCACGTACAATTCGAGCGCGGGGGCGAGTCCTTGCGTTTCCAGAATCAGCGGACGTAAATCAAAAACCATATTGCGAACTTGGTGCAACGCATGCGTCGCCAGTTCTTCCAGATGCGTCAATTCTTCCTGCACGCGTTCGGGCTTGCGCGTGATCACTTCTTTGAGGAAACGAAATTCCATAATGATCGCGGCGATCAATTGCGCGGGTCCGTCGTGCAGATCGCGCGCCAGTTCACGCCGCACCTGCTCCTCGACGATGAGAATCCGGTCGCGTTCCGCGACGACCTGCTGATACAGCCGGGCGTTTTGAATCGCGACCGCCGACTGCGCGGCGAACGCGAGCAAAAGTTCTTGATCCTCGGCATTAAAATCATCGCCGGATTCTTTGTTCATCACTTCGATCACGCCGACCGGCTCGCCTTTGTTCATCATCGGCACGGCAATCATCGAGGTCGTTTGAAAACCGTACTTGGTATCGATGCCTTTGAGAAAACGTTGGTCGGCTTGAACGTTGTGCACAATCGACGGTTGATGCGAGGTAAAGACCGCGCCGGCGATCCCTTGATCGAACCGGATCCGCGTGTTCTTGAGCGCTGCGCCGCCGCCGCCCTGCACGACGGAGAAAACCAGTTCATGGGTCGTGAGATCGTAAAGCAGCAGCGAGCCGGCGCTCGCCCGCATGACCTGAACCGCGTTTTGCAGAATTTTCGCGAGGAGTTGATCGAGGACGAGTTCGGACGTAAGCGAGCGCGCGCTCTCTTGCAAAGCTTGCAGCGCACGCACGCGTCCTTCTAACTGGGCGACGCGCGCAAACAAATCGGTTGAGGGAGTCAGCGTGGATGCGTGGCTGCGAGTTGCCTTTGCCATGACGCCGCCAAAAAGTTAGCCGCGCGGGGAGAGCGGCAGACGGGGGCGCGGAGCCAACAATTGTTTGAGGTGCGGCACTTTGAGGCGCGCCGCCTCTTCGCCGCGCTGAATGATTTCATGCACCTTGTCATATTCCAACGTGCCGTACTGACCGACATTCGGTTCGATCAAGACGTCCACCGGTCCCATCCGCGTTTTGATAATCTCGCTCTCCATGATTTCCATCGCGCCCATCACAATGCCGATCACGTTCGGCGCGCGCCCTTCGCGTTTGAGTTCGCGGCGATTCAGGCGATCTTCCAAATTGGGAATCACGCTTGAGGCGAGAATGATGTCGATGCCTTTGTCCGCGAGCAACTGCGACGGCACCGGATTTACGGCGCCGCCATCGATCAAATGGCGGCCCGAGACTTGCGCCGGTTCAAAAATTCCGATGACACTCATACTCGCGCGCACGGCTTCGGCAACCGGACCCCGATCGAAGACGACCTCTTCGCCCGAAATCACATCGGCGGCGATAATATATAATGGGATCTCCAAATCGTCAAACGTCTTGTTGGCAAGCCATTGTTGGAAGTATTTCAGCACCATATTGCCTTTGATCACGCCGGAACGCGGCGGCAAGCGAAAATCCCAATAGCGAAAGCCGGTGAGGAAATTGTACTGGCGCTGAATGTTCTCCGCAAAAAAAATAACTTCCTGGATGCTCCGCCCGGCGGCATAGAGCGAACCAAAGACTGCGCCTGCGCTCGTGCCGGCGATCATGTCCACCGGAATGTTGTTTTCTTCCAACACTTTCAGCACGCCGATATGCGCGAAGCCGCGCGCGTTCCCGCTCGATAAGGCGATGCCGATCAGCCGCTTGGCAATTTTGCGCGCCATCCGCCGCAACGATTTTTCATTGTCGGGCGAACTCCAATGCCCTTTGGGCGCGAGACTGCGAATCCACGTCGCGTCGCCCGCGCCTAACGAGAGGGTGATGTCGGATAGTTCCATTGCCTTGAGCGTCGCCGGCGTTTCATACGGCGCGACCGCGAGGAACACCCAATAATACCGCTCGACGGCTTGGCTCAAGCGATTGGGCAAATTCTCGGCGTTGATCGAATCCGTGCCGCGCAAAAATTCGACGCGCGCCTCGCGCAGCCACTGCGCGTCGAGCGTCACATTCGCCAGCCCGCCTAAATCAATGACGAGCACCGCTTCGCCGGTCAATTCCGCGAGATACCGCGCCAGTTGCGGCGTGCTCGCGCCGATGCACGCCACAATGTTGAATTCTTCCGATTGCACCGGCGTTTGCAAAGTCCGCCCCAAGCGCCGGCTCAATTCGCGCGTGAGCGTGAGCGCAATGGAGGCGTGCTGTTTGAGCAAATCTTCCAAATCATCTCGGCGCAACACCAGCAATTCTACGTCAATGACAACTTTGACCGTCGCGGATCGTTTTTCGCTCAACAGGACCGACCCTTCGCCAAAAAAATTGCCGGGACCTAAATAGGCGTGAATTTTTTCTTGCCCGCTTTTTTCCGTTACCACTTTGACTTGGCCCGATTCGATAATGTACAAGCAATCACCCGGATCGTCCTCTTGCACAATCGTCGCGCCTTTGTGGTAATGCTCGCGTTGCAGGCGTTGCGAGATGGCATCCAAGACGTCGTCCGTCAAGTCGCTGAAAAAGGGAATGACGCGCAAATTATGTTTGAGGGGCATAGGCGGGGATTAACGGCTGGCAATCGTGGCAGTCATCCGATCCAATTCGGCTTGGGCGTGCTGGCGTTCCGCTTCTGCACCCAGCCGCGCAAACGTCGCATACGCGGTCTCGAGCGTCGCGCGCGCCTCGGCAATCTGACCGCGATCGCGCTGAAGGAGCGCAAGTTGGACTTGCGTTTTGGCGAGTTCAAAGGGGTTTTTGAGGTCGGTGAAGATCAGCAGACCCGACTGAATTAACTTTTCAGCGGTTTCCAGTTCGCCTTGGGATTGGGCAACTTTTGCCAATGTCCTCAACACCTCGCCTTCGATCAGGCGCGTACCGATTTGCGCGGCAATACCCTGGGACTCGGCTGCATTTTTGCGCGCCTCGGCCACTTCATTTCTGCCGAAGTTGCATTCGGATAAAAGCCATAATGCTTCCGCCAAATGTTCCTTAGAACCCGTCTCTCGCGCGACGACCAGACACCGAGCCAAATAATCTTTGGCCAGGTCAAAGGCACTTTCCAACACCGCGACATGCGCTAGATTATTCAAAGCCAAGCATAGGAGATTCCCATTCTTGATTTTTTCAGCAATTTCAAGCGCGCGGCGCAGATGCTCCCCGGCGCGAGCGAAATCACCCTTTTCTCGGTACGGCAAAGCAATATTGTTGTTCAATTGCGAAATGCCACCGATATCGCCAATCTTCTCTCGTAATTTGAGCGAGCGCTCAAAATAGGTCAGTGCCTGATTCCAATCGCACTGGCGGAGAGCGATAATGCCTAGATTATTGTAAGATTGGGAGACGCCGTAGGAATCGCCGATCATCTCGCGCAAACGCAAGCCCTTTTCCGCATAAGCCACGCACCGCGACCAATCTCCTTTTTGAATAAAGACTGTGACCAGCCCATTATAAGCGGAAGCCATTTCATTGAATTGATCCGTGCTTTCGACCACTTGCAGACTGCGCATGCGCCATTGATACGCTTCTTCAAACTGCGCACGGCGATAATGCACCCAGCCGATGTCGTTGTATACGCGCACGCGTTCGACCGACTTAACCGAGTCTGAGTCACGATCTAGTTCGCGCAGAGCGCTTTCCAGCCAATGCATCGCCTCAGCATAATCGCCGCGCCGTTCATACACGCGCCCCACCCGCCGCATAATCTCCGGACTGGATTTGACCGAATGGGGCACTGCGGACGTCCGAATCAATTCTAGTGCAACTAGGTAGGAATTGAGCGCGCCTTCATAATCCCCTGCGAACCCCTGAGCATTGCCCAAGCCGGAATAGACTCCAATTCTTTGTTCTACCGAGGCATCGGTCTTCGTCAAGAAATCAGCCGCCAGTCGGAAATATCGAAGCGCATCGTCGTTAGCATAGCGACCTGCCGCGCGTTGACCGGCATGAATCAAATAGGGCAATGCCCGCGTAACGTCTTTGCTTTCCGCATAATGAAATGCCAACTTTTCGCTCTGCTCTTCGAGTCGGTCTTTGTAGATTAATTCAATTCCTTCGGCGATCTTGTAATGCAGACGTTCGCGGCGCCGCACCAGCAAGCTGTTGTAAACGGTATCCTGAATCAAGACATGATGAAAGCGATATTCAAGTTCCGCTGCTTCGAGAATGCGATTGACAATTTCACGATCTTCCAATTCGGAGACATCCTCTGGCAATGAGCGCATTCCATCCACAACGACGGTCAACAACTTGAAGGGAAATTCACGCCCAATCACCGCTGCCGATTGCACCGCTTGACGCGCCGTTTCGCCTAAATGATCCACGCGCGTCATGATGAGTCCCTGCAACGTGCGCGGGACTTCGAGATTCGCAATATCGGCGTCGGGCGTCATTCGCCAATGACCCTCGACGCGCTGGATAACTCCGCGGTCAATCAGCACTCGAATGATTTCTTCGAGATAAAATGGATTCCCTTCGGCGCGCTGCGGAATCATTTGTTTGAGATTTTCGGGCAAGTCCGCAATCGAAAGCAAAAGATCAATCAGCGCGACACTGTCGGCTTGCGTGAGGGGAGCGAGGGGGAGGTAGACGAATCGCGCAGCGTACAGATCGTCGCCGATTTGGCGCAGGGTCGGCGCCGCCGCGCCTTCGGCGGGACGCGAGTTGCAATACAAAACAATCGGAAATTGTTC
>JACQGS010000051.1 GCA_016199405.1 Chloroflexota bacterium
TCGCCGGCACCGTCAGCGGCATTACGGCGATGCAACTCGATCTGAAACTTCAAGGCGTGCCGCCGAATCTCTTGCACGAAGCGATGATGCAAGCGCGCACCGCGCGGCTGTTCATTCTCGACAAAATGCTGCAAGCGATGCCGGAGCCGCGCAAAGAATTGTCCAAGTACGCGCCGCGCATTACTGTGACCAAGATCGATCCGGAAAAAATCGGCGCGCTGATTGGACCGGGCGGCAAGAACGTTCGCAAATTGCAGGAAGAATTCGGCGTCAAAGTGGATATCGAAGAAGACGGCACGGTCTTTATTTCGTCCACGACGCCCGAAGGCACCGCGCTCGCGATGGAACGCATTCGCGGGATGACGGAATCGCCCAAGATTGGAAATATTTACACCGGCAAGGTCGTGCGTATCGAAGACTACGGCGTCTTTGTCGAGCTCGCGCCGGGCATCGATGGCTTGGTACATGTATCGCAACTGGCGGAAGAGCCGGTGCGCGATCCGCGCGAGATTGCAAAGCTCGGCGATGATCTGATGGTGATGGTGATTAACGTAGACGAAGCCGGCAAAGTTCGTTTGTCGCGCGCGGCAGTCCTCGCCGGTTGGACGGCGGAAGAAGCGCAAGCGCGCGATCGTGGCGGGCGTCCGAGCGGTGGTGGCTCGCGCGGTGGTGATCGCGGTCCGCGGCGCGATAATGATCGCGGCGGACGCGGCGGCGGTGGCTTCCGCCCGCGTCGATAATTTGATGTATGTCATAGCGAGGGACGAATTTCGTGACGAAGCAATCCCCAAGTAACATGGAGATTGCTTCGCCCCTTTGGGGCTCGCAATGACACAATGCGTGTGCGGAGTAACCGATGGCGTTGAACCTCGAGACCCTCACGATCGTTCTGCTGGTCATCTACCTCGAAGGCATCCTCTCGATTGACAACGCGGCAGTCCTCGGCGCGATGGTCGCCGGCTTGCCGCAAAACGAACCCATCCCGTGGCCCCCCGCGCTTCGTTTCCTTGCGCGTCCAATTCAAAAACTCTTCGGCGGACAACGCTCCGCCGCGCTCAAAGTTGGCTTGCTCGGCGCGTATTTTGGGCGCGGGCTAATGCTCCTCTTTGCGACGTATGTGATTCAAAATCCGTGGCTGCGCATTCTCGGCGGGTTGTATCTGATCAAACTCGCGTTCGAAAATTTGGGTGAGGCGGAACGCGGCGAAGCCGAGCAAGTGGATTTGGAACGCGTGACGCGGCGTGGATTTTGGACCGTCGTTCTCAACGTCGAACTCGCCGACCTCGCGTTCTCGCTCGATAACGTTGTCGCCGTCGTCGCGTTATCGAATAATTTTTGGCTCATCATGTTCGGCGTCGCAATGGGCATCTTGACGATGCGCTTTGCCGCCGGCATTTTCACGACACTGATTGAACGCGAACCGATTCTCAAGCCCGCCGCGTACGTGCTCGTACTCAACATCGGCGTCGAATTGGTCCTCGAAGATTTGTTTCACTTCAAACTCGACACCCTCTACACATTTTCGATTTCGCTTGGAACCCTGCTCTTCGCCTTACTCTACGCGCATCTCAAACCCCTCCATTTTTTGCGTCCGCTCTTCCTCTGGCTTGGCGAAGGAATGGCGAATGTCAACGAACTGTTCAATTGGGCACTCCGCCCGCTTGCCGGAATGCTGCGCCTCAGCGTACGCGTTCTGATCGTCATCGTCCGCTTGTTTCGCCCCGCGCGCGCGGCAAATATTGATTTAGGATCCGACGCAAGCGACGCGGCAGTTTCAAAGGAATAAAAAACAATGCGCGTCCACGTCAAATTCTTTGCGATCTTTCGCGAAATGACCGGCATCCAGACCGAGTCGAAAGAGATCGCCGCCGGCACCTCCATCGAAAAACTCTGGAACGATTATCGCGCCGCGCATCCGCGCCTCGGCAATTTGCGCGCGGCATTCGCGATCAACCAGCGGCTCGCCCAGCCCGATCAAGTGCTAAATGATGGCGACGAAGTTGGCTTTCTGCCGCCGGTGAGCGGGGGAGCGGGGAAAGCGAAAAGCGCAAAGCAAAAAGCGAAAAGCAAAAAGCGCACTCACACACCTACACACTCACATACTATTCTTCCCGACGCCTTTATCACGCGCAAGCCGCTTGACTTGAATGCGCTCTGCAAACAAGTCGCCTTTCCCGGCGCGGGCGCGATCATCACGTTCAGCGGCGTCGTGCGCGATAACGCGCGCGGCAAGCAAGTGGATCATCTCGAGTACGAAGCGTATCCGGAAATGGCAGAGCAGACGATGCGCGACATTATCGCGGAAATCAAAACGCGCTGGAGTGACGCACGCGTCGCGATCGCGCATCGTATCGGACGCTTGAATGTCGGCGACGCGAGTTTGATTATCGCCGTCGCCGCGCCGCATCGCCCGGACGCGTACGCCGCCTCGCGCTATGCCATCGAACGCGTCAAAGCGATTTTGCCGGTATGGAAAAAAGAATTTGCGACCGACGCAGATTATTGGGTCGAGGGTCCGCTCGCGGGCGAAATGCCGGCGGAGAAGGCGGAAGCGATCGTGCGAAAAGCGGAAGAGGACGCGGGTGCGCGAAGATGAAAAATAAAACGCGAATATTGATATTGGATCACGATGATCCAAAACGCGAGTTTGAATTTGAATTGGAATGGCTGATGTCGCTGACGACGCAACAGCGTTTCGAGATGATGATCAGCCGGTCGAACGAAATAAAGGAGATGCTGATCCGTCATGGACACCGAAAGCCTATTGAAATCATTAAACGCCCATCGGGTCAAGTACGTCGTCATCGGCGCAAGCGCGTTTCCTCCACACGGTTACACGCGCGCAACGGTAGACATTGACATCCTGATTGAACCAACCAAAGAAAACGCGCGGCGAACGCTTGAGGCGTTAACTGAATTTGGTTACGATACCACTGATCTGACGGTTGATGTTCTCCTTGCGAAAAAAATTCTCTTCCGGCAATGTTCAGGAAACAGACATCCATCCCGATGCAACCGGTGTGACATTTGAGCAAGTTTGGGATAACAAAATCAAGAGTCGTCTTGGAAAAACCATCGCTTTCTTTGCGGGCTTGGACGATCTCATCAAGATGAAGCGCGCGGCAAATCGCCCGAAAGACCGCGAGGATTTGAAGGCGCTGCGGACAATCAAAAGAATCAAAAACAAAAAGCGGGATGTCAAGAAAGATCGTCGCGATTGATAGTTCAAAACCGATTGCGCGTCAGGCGAAAGAGTTTTTGCGAATCATAGGAGCTTTCTTTTCGCTTAAAAATTTAGACAAAAACGAGATTGGCGCGTAAACTGGGGGCATGCCTGAACCCCAAATCACCCACGAA
>JACQGS010000004.1 GCA_016199405.1 Chloroflexota bacterium
GAATGAACGGGAATCTTTGCCACGAATTACACGAATTTCACAAATTCGCTGCCATTTCGTGTAATTTGTGAAATTCGTGGCAGGGTTTTCCCGCCAAAGTCGGGAGAGCCGGAAATTCTATCCACGAAGGTCACGAAAAAGAATTAGTGTTCCTGCGTGTTCCACTTGCCCTGGCGGATACGCAAGTGCCAGGGTTCGTGGGGGATTCCCGTTTTGATTTCGGTATGCCGTGAATTCGGCAAACGATTTCAAGGAATGCAAACCTTAGTTGACGTGCGGGCAGGGAGGAAATATAATCGAGGCGTGAGGCGAACGATGGCAACCCCAGCAACTGAACTAAAACTTGACATCGCGAGGGCACCATGGCACTGATTCAATTTACGCGCAACCACAACGACCTTAGCACCAACACCGGTTTTCAATTCGAATTTTTCTGCGACCGTTGCGGCAACGGTGTTCAGAGCGAATTCGAAGGGTCGTCCACCGGCATGGTCAGCGGCGCGCTCGATACCGCCGCGAATTTATTTGGCGGCATTCTCGGCGCGGCGGCGGACATCGGCAACAAAGCGCACTCGGTCGCGTGGGAAAAACAGCACGACGAGGCATTCAAACGCGCGATCGCCCAAGTCAAAGGCAGTTTCAAGCAATGCAAACGCTGCGGCAAATGGGTGGACGACGTGTGCTGGAATCAGACGCGCGGGCTGTGCCTCGACGACGCGCCGGATACTGAAGCCGAACTCTCCGCAATTCAAAATGATGCGATGCTGGAAGACGCGCGCGAAAAAGCCGCGACGGTGGATTACGTTTCCGCCGACCGCTTTAAGCAAACGATCGCGGCGACGTGCGCGCATTGCGGCGCACGCTTGACCGGCGGCAAGTTTTGTCCGGAATGCGGCAAGCCGGTCGCGCAAAGTAAATTCTGCGCGCAGTGCGGCAAGCCGGTCAAAGCCGGCGTCAAATTTTGTCCCGAGTGCGGCGCGGCGCAGTGAAAATTGCATGTGACCAGTTATCAGTGAACAGTAGCCAGTGAACAGAGAGCAGTTGTGAGTTCAAGAAGGAAAACATGGAAAAAGTAATCCTGTCAAAACAAATCGCCAACCGCCTGCGCGGTTTTGCCGGCGAGACGGTCGAAGAAAAAATCGTCTATCTTACCGAACGCACCGCGTCTGCCAACCTGCGCGAATGCAACGAGCGCATTTCGCGATTCGAAGCGTGCTATGGCATGGCTTTTTCTCTGTTCAAGTCAGCGTGGGCGCGGGGGAAGATTCCAAACAAGCATGCCTATGCCACAGAAACTGATTTTATCGAATGGGAAGCGTTGGAGCAGGAAAAAGAACACTGGCTGTCCGTAATCCGCTCGCATAATGCCGCGCGCCCAAAGAAAAAGGCGGATGGAAAATCCGACCGCGCACGCGCCTTGTCCGAAGCCACGAATTTCGAGCGTACTGCGCGAAATGAAACACATCGTTGATTCTTTGCCGACTGAGGAATAAATGTCCGAACTCACTCAACTCTACGATCAAATCCGCGTCTGCACAAAATGCGATCTGTCCAAGGGGCGCACGCACGCGGTGCCGGGCGAGGGACCGGAAAACGCCGAGATCATGTTTATCGGCGAGGCGCCCGGCTTTCACGAAGACCGCGAGGGGCGACCGTTTATCGGCGCTGCCGGCAAATTGTTGGACGAACTGCTCGGCAAGATCGGAATGAAACGCGAGCAAGTCTATATTGCGAACGTCATCAAGTGCCGCCCGCCGCAAAATCGTGATCCGTTGCCGGTCGAGTTGGATGCGTGCAAGCCATACATCGAAAAGCAAATTGAATTGATTCAGCCGAAAGTGGTCATCACAATCAGCCGCTTTGCAATGGCGCGCTGGTTTCCCGACGCCAAGATTTCGGCGATTCACGGCAAGCCCAAAAAATTCGGCGACCTCGTCGTCCTGCCGATGTACCACCCGGCGGCGGCGCTGCATCAGCCGAGTTTGAAAAGCGTGCTGGAGCAAGATTTCCGGCGCATTCCGGAAATTCTGAAAGAGATGGCGAACCTCAAAGAGGAAGCGCCGATCAAAAAGGAAGAACCGCCGCAACAGTTGAGTTTGTTTGGATGAATCACCCACGAAGCGCACGAAGAAACACGAAGATAAATTTTTCTTTGTGACCTTCGTGTTCTTCGTGGATGTTTTTGGAAGTGAATCTTGAAACCTAAACTCAAAATCATTCCTCTCGGCGGCGCGGGCGAAATCGGCAAGAATATGACCGTCGTCGAATACGACGACGCGATTCTCGTCATTGACGCCGGACTGATGTTCCCCGAAACCGATATGCTCGGCGTGGACATCGTCATCCCCGACATCGCGTATTTGCTCGAGCGCAAAGACCAAGTGCGCGCGATCATCATCACGCACGGGCACGAAGATCACACCGGCGCGCTCCCGTACGTTCTGCCGCGCATCAACGTTCCGCTATATGCGACGCCGCTCACGCGCGGGTTGATCGAAGTCAAACTCAAATCGCATAAACTGCTCAAAACGACGACCCTGCGCACGATCCAAATGGGCGACACGATTCAGCTCGACCCCTTCACGATCGAAACATTCCACGTCAGCCACAGCGTTCCCGACGGTATCGGACTCGCGGTCACGACGCCGGTTGGCACTATCGTCCATTCCGGCGATTTCAAATTCGACCCCAGCCCGGTGGACGGACAGCTGACCGATTTTGCGCGCCTCGCGCAACTGGGCGCGCGCGGCGTGCTCGCGCTGCTGAGCGACAGCACGAACGCCGATTCGCCCGGGTATACGCCGTCCGAGCAGACGATCAACGAAAGTTTTGCGCGCGTCTTTGCGCTCGCGCAAGGACGCGTGATCGTCGCGACCTTCGCGTCGAACATTTCGCGCATTCAGCAAGTGATTGACACCGCCGCGCGCTTTCATCGTAAGGTCGCGGTTGTCGGGCGTTCGATGGTGGATAACGTCAAGATGGCGGCGGAGTTGGGCTATTTGCGCGTGCCGGAAAATACGTTGATCAAGGTCGAGCAAGCGCACAAGTACGCGTCCAATGAAGTCGCGATTGTTTGCACCGGCGGGCAAGGCGAGCCGACAAGCGCGCTTTCGCGGATGGCGAATCACGATCACAAGCAAGTCACGCTCACCGCCGGCGACACGGTGATTCTCTCCTCGTCCGCGATTCCCGGCAACGAAGAGTTGATCAACCGCACGCTCAACAATCTCTTCCGCGCTGGCGCGATTGTTTTTTACGACCGCATGATGGATGTGCATGTGTCCGGGCATGCCAGCCGCGAAGAACAAAAACTGATGATCAATCTCGTGCGTCCGAAATATTTTATTCCGATTCACGGCGAGTACCGGCATTTGGTTTTGCACACGCGGCTCGCGCAGTCGCTCGGCATCCCGGCGGAAAATACGTTTGTCGTCGAGAACGGCGCGCGAATCGAATTCGATGAAAGCGGCGCGCGCGTTGAGCATAACGCCGTCACCGCCAGCGATGTGCTGGTGGATGGTCTCGGCATTGGCGATGTTGGCACGACGGTTTTGCGCGATCGGTATCATTTGTCGCAGGACGGCTTTCTCGTCGCGCTCGTCACACGCGACGCGCACACCGGCGAAATTGTTTTCGGTCCGGAAATTATTACGCACGGGTTTGTGTATACCGCCGAAGCCGGCGATTTGATCGCGGGGACGAAGCAAGTGATCATCGCTGCGCTCGACAAAGGCAGCCGCTCGAGCGGGCAGAGCGCGAAACTCAAAGACGTGCTGAGCCAATACCTGTACGCGCAAACGAAACGCCGCCCGATGGTGATCCCGGTCGTGACGGAAGTTTAATCGCAGTGAGACGGGGTGGTATAATAACGGCAGGGGGTGAGTGAGGATGAGCCCACAAGTCGCCTTGGACATTCGCACTGAATTAGTCACAATAGCTTTCTTTTCGCTTAAAAATTTAGACA
>JACQGS010000048.1 GCA_016199405.1 Chloroflexota bacterium
AACCAAGGCGCCATCGTCAGCAAATAGCCGAGCAGAGCGTAGAGCGTGAGGCGTGAAACGTGATGCGTGATGCGGACTGCGGATTGCGTGTTGCGGGTTCCGTAGTCTAGCGCCTTGTGCGCGTTCTCTTGGGCGTTGCGGCGGAATGAAAACAATAATGCGATCGGCACAACGCCGAGCAATAGCACGCCATCCGCGCGTGAGAGATGCGAGAGCGCGGCGAGAATGCCGGCGAGGAAAAAATAGCGCGCACTTTTCATTGCGAGGAGCGACCTTGAGCGAGTAGAGCGAGTCGAAGGGTACGATGAAGCAATCCCCTTTTTGGAGGTTGGAGATTGGAGGTTGGAGGTTGGAAGTTGCTTCGCGAAGTTTACACGGAAAAAAGCGAACGCGCTCGCCCTGACGGAAGCACTTTGTATTCCATCCGCGTCCATCCGCGTTAATCCGCGTCCTATTTCCTCCACGCCCCGCGCAATCGCGAACAAGCAGAGCGAAGCCGTCAGCGCGAACGGCGTGAAATTATCCGGGCTGACCCAATAGATCGTATAAAAGCCGCTGAACGCGGTGAAGAGCCCAGCCGCCCACGCGAAATCATCGCGCGCGAAAATTTTCCGGCTGAGATGAAACGCGACGAGCGGCAGGAGCGACGACAGCACGATAAACGGGACCTGCGCGACGCGGTACGTCGCGCCGAAAATCGCAAACAGTGGCGCAATCAACAGCGACGGCAGCGGCATCCAATATAAATTGCTCGGATGCGGCAAGCCAGTCGGCTGATCCAAATAATTCCACAAAATATTTTCGACCAACCCTTGACCGCGCGTCAAATTTTCCGCAATGTGCAACGCATACGACGCGTCCATATAGCCGGCGTGCTCGAGCGGCAGCGCGGTGGCAAGTCGAAATAAAAAGGTAAAAGTAAAAAGCAAAAAGTAGGGACGCATAGCGTTCATCGCTTCACTCGGTAAATCGTGACTTGCGCGTTCGAGTAAGCCGGCTCCAGATAATCCGCGCGCGCCGGATCGAACGCGCCGAGTTCGCGTTCGCGTGGCCCGTAGAAAACATACGCCACGCGATAGCGCGCGATCAGCGCGCGCCGCGCCGCCTCGTCCGTCTCGCCGCGAAAAAATTGCTCGACCTGCTCAAATTTTCGATCCCACTCCACGGTCTCCGCCCAATGTCCCAACACGACGCGATTGCCGACGCGCGCGGCGATGTAATTGCCGGTTTCGTACGCGCCGAGAATGACCGGCGTGGACGAAACGCGCGCGCGCAGCAGCCAGTCGAACGCGGCGATCTCGGCGCGCGCGCGGAAAAGCGGATACGGTTGTTGAATCGCGGCAGTGAACATCGTACTGGCAAGCACGTATAGGTTCGATAAACTCATCATCACGAGAAACCCGAAAACGAGCAAGCGTTCCAAACCGCGCGCCGAATAGCGCGGCAACGCGGCGAGCCGCGCAAACGCGCGCGTACGCGCGAGGGCTGGCAAAATAATTTCGTACAGCGCGACCGTCGTGAGCATCGCGAGCGGAACGTGGACGCCTTCTACAAATCGTCTCTGCGGATTGAGCGGCGCGTAAACTAAGAGCCCCGCCGCGAGAATCCATGCCCATAATAAATCAAATTCGGGGCGCGCGGATTTTAGCGTGAGCGCGCTGAGGACAATGAAAACGCCAAACGCGATTAGATAATGCGGCAGCGGCGGCGAGGGCGTAATGGCTTGCGCGTCCCACGCGCGCATAACCGGGTTATCGGCAAGCGTGCGCGCATAGTATAGCAACAGCGGCGCAGGAATGATAAACATCGGCGCGCCAGCGAGCGCGGCGCGCGCCAAAATCTTCCGCGCGCGAAGGGCGGAGACCAGCCAAAAAATTCCTACAGCCAGCGCGACCAGATAGATCAAAAAGGGATACACAATCGCCAACGCGAGGTTGGCAACGCCCGCGACAATCGAAAACGCGATTGCGCGCGGGTCGCCGGTAATCACGCGACGGGCGCACGCGAGACTTGCGAGGATCAGCGCGGTCCCGAGCGCGACGTGCGGAAAGGTAAGCGCGGAGAAAAAAAGATGCGCTTCCGGCATTTTGAAATCAACCGGAAACGCGTCGAGCCAATACGGTTGATTCAAAATAAACAAGAGCCAGCCCAAACCGGATCCAAACAGCGCGAGCAAATACGCGGTCCCGCGCGCACGCGGGTCGCGGGTGAAACTGGCGATGAACGCGTACGTCGCCAGAAACAAAATCGCGTCCGCGCCGATGCGCGCGAGATGCCACATCATTTCGACGGAGAGACCGACCGCGCGCGCGAGTTGCCCGAGCGCGAGATAAAATCCGCCGATAAATGCCGGCGCGTGATCTTCCGGCGTAAAGGGAATCGCGTACAGCCACGCGCCTTGATAACCCTGTTCCATTTTTGCGAAATAACTATTCGCGTCTTCGGGATTCATCAGCAAGCCGGTGAACACGCTCCCGTCGCGCGCGAACAGATAGCCGAGCGCGTACGGGATTTGCAAAATCGCAACGGCAACGAGCGCGATGAGAAACGCGTACAATCGCTCGCGTGCATTTGGCGCATCGGCGGTCGCATGAGATTTTGCGGCGGTCGGTAGTCTGCCATCAGTCGTCGCTTTCAACGCGGAACGCATTACGCATTTACCTCAATCCGCGCGAGATTCCGCCGCTGACGCAACGCGAGCGCGAACAGCGCCAGCGCGAGATAGAAACCGCCGAACGCGCCGACCAAAACTTCCAGCCCCGCCAACAGCCACGACGCGATCACTAACGCGAGAATTTCGTTGCGAGTTTCGACAAATGGAAGAACCATCGCCGTGCTGACTGGATACAAGCCGTTCGGAAAGACAAACAGACTCGCGACCACCAAGACTTCCGCGCGCGATTCTGCGCGCCGCAATGCCGGCATCGCGAGCAAACCAAACGCCGCGACTAACAGCGCGAGCGGGACGAACCAAGCACCGCCGCGTTCGACAAACGCCCACATCGTTATGTTCCGCTCGATCAAGCCCGGACTCGCGCCGCGCCGCGCAATCGCGCCGAGCCAGTGTTGAATCCATTGCGGGTCCAGCGCGAATGCCGCGCCGCCCATTAGCAAACCTAAACCGCCGAGCCAAGCAAAATCGCGCATGCGCCGCGCGCGCGCCCATTGCCATAGGCGGTACGGGACGAGGAACATTCCATACGCCGGCTTGAAGAGCATCGCCATCATCGCAAACGCCGATTTGACCGGCGCGTCCTTCAATAGCCACACGAGCGGCAGAATTAGCCAACCCTCCGCTTGACCATACGCCACGTTGATGAGCAACGGATAATAGAGCCAGCACAGCGCGGCGCGTTTTCCAAAATGCAAATGCAGTAAGCCGAGTGGGATGAATGCGAATGCCCAAAGAAATGAATCGGGTAGGAACGACCAAGGCACAATAGTGAACAGCACAATCGGCAACGGATACCAAAACGGCAACTCGGCGTACGGATTTCCACCGGCGCGAATTAGCCGCGCGCCTTGCATATAAATTTCGTAATCGAAGGGAATCCCTGGAAGCACGCGCGGCAATAGCAACACCGCGATCAGCCCACCCAAAATTGACGCGAGGACGATCGCGAGTGCGCGGTGTCGTTCCAGCCGGACGCGGATTTCTTTCACTCTTTCACTTCCCGCGCCGCATTCTTGAATTGGGTCGGCGCGATGAACGACGCGATCACCAGCGCTTGCAACGCGAACACGACATAGTTGTCGTTGAAGAAACGCGAAAAGAACTGAACGACAAACGAAAGGATCGCGAAGCCAAACCATACTTGACGCAGTGTATTCTCCTCGCGCCTCTGCCGCGCGAGCAGAAAGAGAAACACGGGCGCGCCGAAGAGAATTTCGAAGATGCCAAACGGGAATGCGGTTTCCGGCGATGGAATTACTCCGAGCACAAGCAGAAGCGTGCTGAATCCCCAACCCTTGATCGGAAAACTCGTCGCGCCAATGCCGATAATGTAACTCACCGTATCGTCAAAGAACGACGCGGCGTCCCAAAGCACGAACGGCAACAGAATCAGCGCGGCGGTGATGACGATCGGCAATGCCTGCCGCGCTAGCCCGCGAACAGTCGCGCGGGTCCAGGGCGGGGGCTGAAGATAGAAAAAATAAAATGGAACAAAAAACCACGCCGAATGTTTGACCGCGAGCGTTATGCCCAAAACGATTCCCGCCGCGAGCGACCAACGCCGCGACAACAAAAACGTGACCAGCACCAGCCCAAACAGGACGACGATATCGTTCCGTCCATCCGCGAGAAAGTAAGTGAAAAGAAAATTGAGACCGAAGACGCTCAGCAGACTCAATCGATCACGCTGACGCGCGGCGAGGCGCGGCAAAAGAAGCAATACCGCCCCATAAAAAAGCAAATAGAGAAAACGCTGGTCGTACCAGCCGATAGTCGCTTGGCTGGCAAGGTACAACGGAATCGAAATGATGAACAGCGCCGGCAAGTACGCATTGTGATACAGCGGCGCGGTAGTGAAAGGCGGCTCAGCGCCCTTGAAATCTGCCATCGGCGTATTCAAGTAATTTTCGGTGTAGGGATTTTTGCCGGCAAGCAAAAACTGAATCGCGGCTTCGGTTTGCAACAAGCCGTCATGCGCGTGTGTCGCCGGACCTTCGATGCGCCGCTGGAGAATATTCAAGCCGGTCGGCAACAGCGCGGCAATCGCGAGAATGAAAAAGACAATCAGGAGACGCGCCAAAAACAAATAACGATGCCGCGCACGCGGCGCAGGCATCTCGTCTGGCATGGCGGGAGAAACAATGCCGAGCAGTACGTACACCGCGAGCAACGTCACGACAAGCGCACTGCTCACCGGGTTGAACCACAGGTGCGCTATCGCCAAAACGAGCAATAGCAGCGTGTCGATGGACAAAAAGCGATTTGAATTTGCTTGGCTCACGCGACCCAGCCCCACAAGAAAAATTGCGCGCTCAAGAAAAGCAACAACGCGAGCGAAGGATAAACCATCGCGCGATTCACCCACGCATGCGCGCCCCATTTGCCCCACACGATCCACACCGGAAAAAGTGCGAGCGCGTAGCGCGTCATGCTAACGAGCGGTTGCGTCGTCGTCATTCGAAACAGCGGCGCGAGAAACATGAGCGCGGCAAACAGAAAATATTCGCGCGGCAATTGCTTCCACACCGGAACGAGCATCAGCGCAAACAAAATCGTCGCGAGCAAATTCAACCCGTCGGTAATTCCCGCGCCGCCCTGCGCGATCAACGCGAGCGATGCCGCGAGATTTTCCCACGGCAATACAAAGCGCGCCGACAGTTGAGATTGATACGCCGATACGAGCGCGAGGTTTGTGAAGGCGAGAAACGCAAGGGTAGAAATGGGAATGAGCGCGAGGGGAGCAAGGCGTAATGCGTAATACGTATTGCATATTGCGTAATGTCTCGCTTTGTGCGCGTGCGCGTTTCCGCTTTTCCACCACAGGTAAAACAACGGCACGATCAATAGAACGCCTTGCAGGCGCGTCAGCGCGGCGAGTGCACCCCAAATGCTCGCGCGTGCCCACCGCGCGCGCGTCGCATCGTGAAATGCCGCGAGGGTCAGAAAAAGGAACAGCGATTCGGTGTACGGCGCGAAAAGAAAGAACGCAGTCGGGAAAATCGCCAAGTACGCAACCGCGCGTGTCGCGCTTGCCGCGTCAGTTAGGTCGCGGGCAAGTTGAAAGAGTAGATAGAACACGCCGACGAGCGCGGCATTCGAGATCACAATCGCC
>JACQGS010000017.1 GCA_016199405.1 Chloroflexota bacterium
GCGCTAGAGAGCGCTTCCCCCCTTTATGAAATTGTGATGTACCGAGACTGCTAGCAATTTTACCGCAACACAGCCGTCGTCCACGCATTGATCCATTTTTCACGGTTCGCGTCGATCTGATCAACGGAGAGCGTCGCGGCTTTTTTGGGCCGCTCGGCGAATTGAAAAAAGTCCGGCAGTTTGGCGTCGCTGCGCGCCGGAAACACAAACATTTGCGCCGGCACATCTTCCTGAAATCGCGGCGAGATCATAAAATCAATGAATTTCTGCGCGAGTTGGGGATTCTTCGCTCCGCTCAGAACGCCGGCAAATTCAATTTGCCGAAAGCACGCGTTATCCCCGAGTACATTGCCGGTGGGCGGCTCTTTCGCTTTGCCGCCGGAAAAGAAAACTTCTGCCGCCGGACTCGTCGCGTAACTCACGACGAGCGGGCGATCGCCTTTGCCGCCCCACGTTGACTTGTTATAGTACGCGTCTTCCCAACCTTCGGAAATCGCGACGTTATTCGCGCGCAGTTGTTTCCAAAAATCCAGATACTTGTCCTCGCCAAAACTTGCAACGGTGGCGAGCAAGAACGCGAGACCGGGCGAAGAAGTTGCCGGATTTTCGACGACGAGCAGACCCTTGTAATCCGAATTCGTCAGATCGGCGAGCCGCGTCGGCGGAGCGAGCTTGTGGTCGCCGAACCATTTTTTGTCATAGTTCAAGCACACATCGCCGTAATCAATCGGCGTGACGCGATTCTGCGGATCGAGTTTGAATTCCGCCGGAATTTTCGCCGCGTCTTTAGCCGCATACGCCGCGAAAATATTTTCTTTGAGCGCGCGGCTCAAGAATGTATTGTCCACGCCAAAGAAAACATCCGCGAGCGGATTGTTTTTGGTGAGAATCGCGCGATTCAATGCCGCGCCGGCATCGCCGGCTTTGAGAATTCGCACCTTGGCGTTATTCGCTTTTTCAAATTCGCGAATCACCTCCTCGCTCGCCGCGAAGGAACTGTGCGTTAGCACGATCAGTTCGCCTTCGCCGGGCGCGAGCGTTGGCGTCGGTGTCGCCGTCGGGCGCGCGCGCGTCGCGGTCGCCGCCGGCGCGGCGGCAGTCGGCGCGACGACCGTCGCTGGCGTTGCGACCGGCGCGATTGTGGGCGCGGGCGCGGCAGTTGGCGCGGCGCACGCGGCAAGCGGTAGCGAGAGAACGAGAACCGCGAAAATGATTTGTCTTGCTTTCATATTTGCCTCCTTGGGCAGAGTGAGGATTGGTAATTGGTAATTGGTAATTGGAGATTGGAAGTTGGATGTTGGATGTTAGATGTTGGATGTTGGAAGTTGGTTATTCATGGAGTAGATGCACGATCAGCAATGTCCCGCCTTGCACGCGCACGCGTGCGCGCGGTGCGGTCAGAACATTGCTGATGCCGCGCGATGAATTTTGCATGAGCGTCTCGGCGCGCAAAGGATATTCCAGCCCTTCGGTCTCAACTCCTTCGACGCTTTCAGTCATTGGAATCAACGATACGACCTCACCGATTTTGCCGACGATTTCGGTCTCGCCGCGCGTGATCCACAGATCGCTCGTGGCAGTTGCGATCCGAACGCGTTCATCGCGCAAGAGCAAATAAATGTTCGCGAGCATTTGGTCGATCCGCCCGCCGAGCGCGGCGAGGATCGTGATTTGATCGGATTTGCGTTCGCGCGCAAGATCGAGCGCAAGCTCGAGATCGGTTTGGTCTTTGGCGCGCGGATGTTGAATTTTCTCGACGCGCGCCGTGTCGAGCCATTGCGCGGTATCGGCGTCGAGCGAATCGAAATCGCCGATGATGATATGCGGCGGAACCGAAAGATGGACGTGGGCGTTGCGCGCACCGCCATTTGCTGCGAGGCGTAGATCGGCAGATGCCCATAATGCGCGGAGGCGCGGATCATTCTCAAATTCGCCATTCGCGATGATGACTGTTTTCATAGCCCAAAAAAGAACGCCGCCCAATCTGGGCGGCGAGAAATTTCCTTGAAAAATTTCCTACGCTGGCATTACCCAGGTCAGGTTCAACGGGTCGGCAACTCTAGTTGCCCTCTCAGCCCGGAAAAACCGAGCTCCCCGATATGTATTCTTACACGCCAAGTGTAGCACGCGAGCGAGACGCTGTCAAGCCGCGCGAAAATAATCTTGCATTCGAGTTGGCGATAAAAATAAAGTATGCTAAAATAGATTCCGCGATGGGAGATGGTGCAACGGTAGCACGGCTGATTCTGGATCAGTTAATCGTGGTTCGAATCCACGTCTCCCAGTAAATCGAATCCTCGTGTCGCTGGATTGGCACGAGGTTTTTGTTGAAGGAAATTATCGGATTGAGACCGCCATGCCCAGTTCAAAAATTCTATTGTCCTACAACATACCGCCCGAACGGCATGAAACCTATATGCGTTTCATGATCAATCAGTTCATTCCAGCATTGCATACGGTGGGGCTGATGAATATTGGGGTGTGGCAGACGGTATACGGAAAATATCCAGCTCGCTTGCTCGTATTTGTGGCGGACGATGAGGACACGCTCGAGAACGCCTTGGATAGCGACGTGTGGAAAAAAATGGAAGGGGAACTCAAGCCGATGATTACAAACTATACTTGTCGCGTCGTGGCGTACGAGCCGGGCTTTCAGTTTTGAGCTCGAAATATTATCGGCATGCGAATTCCAAGTCGAATGAGATCGGCGAGAGGATTGCCCTCTCGCCGATTTTGTTGTTTACTTGCTATCTTGCCATTCTTGAATGGCAAGTTGAATTTCACGCCGCAATTTGGTATCGGGAATTTCCTCCACGCTATTGAAAGTCCGATCACCAAGAACAATTTCTAACGAGTCGTCCGCTTTCTTGTTCATCGTGAACACATCGCGATAGCCGGCGCGATTCAAACGACGTTGCGCAATCGCGACGATCTCTTGAACAAAGTCACGTGGCGGTGTCGTTTGGATGCCGAAACCTTCCGCCTCGCCCGCTTCGAATCCGAAAGAGACGCGAACTTTGCCATCCAGCAAATTGCCTGTGAGCATCGTGAACATGTCGCCCGGCATTATGGATGCATTCGAATTTGGCGGTGGTTCAGGCAATGCATATTGTGTTCCACAATACAGGCAGCGTAGCCAGTTGCGATCAAGCGGCGCGCCGCAATTGTCGCATTCCAATGCAATCGGTTTGAATTGATCCATGCGCATTCCCCTCCGCCTCCACGCCGGCAATTCCTCAAGTTAGCCGCGTGAATAATCAAATCAGACTGCGATCAATCACCATCGCGAGAAATAGTAACGCCAGATACGCGTTGGAGTACATATACAACCGGCGCGCCGATTGCTTGGACGCGTCGCGATTTAAACGCGCGGCAAGCACCACAAACCAAATCCCCAGCGCGAGCGCCAGCCCCAAATAAAACCCGCCCAATTCATTCAGCGAGAACGGAATCAGCGTAATTGCTACCAGCAGCAATGAATACAGAAAAATTTGACGATACGTTTCCGTTTCGCCCCACGCCGCCGGCATCATCGGAATGCCGACGCGCGTGTAATCTTTGGTTAGCATCAGCATCAATGCCCATGTGTGCGGCGGTGTCCAATAAAAAATAATCAGGAAGAGATAAATGGCAAACAGATTCAATTCGTTCGTCACCGCTGCCCATCCGACGAGCGGCGGCAGCGCGCCCGCCGCGCCGCCGATGACGATATTCTGCGCGCTCGCGCGTTTAAGCACTTTGGTATAAATCCCAGCATAATAAACGATGCCAGCAAACGCGAGCGCCGCGCTCAACCCATTCACGAAAACCGATAGCACGACCACCGACGCGAAGCAGAGCGATAACGCGAAAATCAGCGCGGCGCGCGGCGTCACGCGTCCGTTCGGCAGAGGGCGCTGAGAAGTGCGCGCCATTTGCTTATCCACCGCGCGATCGATGTACGAGTTGAGCGCGTTCGCGCCGCCCGCCGCGCACGCGCCGCCGAGTAACGTGAAAAATAAAATCGGCAAGGGCGGCATACCGCGCGCCGCGACGAACATCGCGCACGCGGTTGTGACGAGCAGGAGGACGACGATCCAGGGTTTGGTCAACAGAACGTAATTAGAGATTAGAGATTGGAGATTGGAGCGATGTGAACGCGGCAACGGCGCTTGTTCTGCGTCGCGCGCCGCGCCTTGATAGGCGAGCACTGTGAAGACAACCATCGCACCCCAGAATGCGGCGGCGGCGGCGAGATGCGCGAGATTCAGCGAGACGGGGAATTGCGAAAACACATTCAACGCGCCAATAATAATTTGCGCGATGAATAACATCACCGCAACTGCCCCCGCGCGGATCAGCGCGCGATGATGCTGATGCGCGCGCCCTGCCGCGTGGAATGTGTAAAGGATCAACACGCCGATCAAGCCAGCGATCACGCGATGCAACATCGCGATTTGCGGAAACAATCCATCCGGAAGAATCTGATCGTTGCAGAGGGGCCAGGTGGCGCAGGTAAAGCCAGCAAAAGTGCCGGTCACGATCGTGCCGGAAACAATCAGCAGAAAAGTTCCGGCAAGACTCGCGCGCGCGAGCCGGCGCAAATGCTGATCGTCGGCATTGCCGGCAATGGCTGGCGCGGGGCGAAAGGCGAACGTCGTTGCGATCAAGAGCGCGGCAAAGATGAGCATCGCGTTCGAAAGATGCACCGCGACAATCGTCGGCGGGAGCTGGAGCAAAACGGTAAGCCCGCCCACGAGAATTTGCACGACGAGCAATATCAGCGCGGCAAGCGAAGGCAGAAAAATAAATCTATGCGCGCGCAGTTTTCGCCACGCATAAACGGCGGCGGCGACAATAAGAATAGTTGTGAGCGTTGCGGCAAGGCGATGTGTATACTCGATCAATGTCGGTAGGTCGAAGGGCGGAATGATTTGCCCATGACAGAGGGGCCAATCGGGACAGCCCAAGCCGGAGCCGCTCAAGCGCACGACGCCGCCCAACCCAATGAGGACAAAGGTCGCACAATCCGCGGCAATGATGAGTCGTTTGAAGTTAATGCTGATCAATGCGATTTACTCCAGTTTAGAGCCTTCCAAGGTCTGACCTGAATCGGTTTTTCCGAACCATTTGAAAAAAACAATCGTCAGCGCGGTCAAATAAATTCCAGCGCCGGGAATCCACATGATCATGCCCGCCCATTGCTGATCTTCTAGCGCAGACATTCCAAATAGCCGGGGCGCACGCGCATAAGTCGGATAGAGGATGCCCGTACCAAACGTGATGACCGCGCCGAGAATAGTTGGCGGAATCGCTTGGATAAAGAGATACAAGATTTGCGCGGCGAAGGGTAGGCGCGGCAATTCTGGGGTGGGACTGCAAATCGGCATCCACGCGATCAATGCGGTTGCCATTAGAAACAAATGCACAACGATATGAATATTATGATCGCGCAAGGTGAGATCGTAAAGCGCCGGGATGTGATAGAACGCGAAGAACACGTTGAACAACAATAGCGCGGGAATCGCACGGGTGAGCGATCGTCCTACCGCGTAAAAAAAGCGATAGCGCAGGAAGGGCGCAAGCATCCAGCCCGGAATTCCCAGCAATAAAAGCGGCGGCATGACCATCGTCAACAGCAAATGCTGGGTCATGTGAAAACTGAAAAGATAATGATCGCCGATTTCGTCAATGGGCGAAACGAGCGCGAGCAGAATAGCAACCGCGCCAGCAAGAAAGAGCGCAATCTGGCGCGGTTCAGGCGGAGACGAATTTGCAAAGCGGCGACGGAGTGGACCGAGACTCGCAAAGTACGCCGAGCAGATCAACAAAAGTCCGATCAGGATGCTCGGTTCAAAATCCCACGCCGTGAGCCAACGCACGCTTTCCGGCAATTACCCTCCTAATGTTTGACCGGCGGGACGCCGGCAGTCATCAGCGTGACGAGGATAGCTACCATCGCGATGCCGAGCGCGATACCAATCGCAAAGAGCAATGAAAAAAGCCGGTTGTCAAACTTCAAGTGCATAAAGTACATCGCGATCAACAGGGCTTTGATGCCGCCGAAGAGCAAAAGCGCGGGCAGAGTTGGAACCTGCGGGATTTGGACCGCTAACACTTCCAAGAACGTCAAGACGATTAACGCCGCGCCAATCGCGAGATAATTCGGATGACTCGCATGTTGAGCTTTTTCCATTAGGGTAACTCCGCTGCGAAATTGTGTGCGATGCAAATGCGGGCGACCACACACCTGCACTGCAACGCACGCAGTGCGGTGCAAGTGAGGGTCGCCCCTACAAAATTACGCGAACCGCAATTGTTCCAACAAATACACCACCATAAAGATCGCGACCCAAACCAGATCGACAAAGTGCCAGTACA
>JACQGS010000057.1 GCA_016199405.1 Chloroflexota bacterium
GAAGACGAATCGAAAAACGTCATTATCAAAACGGTCGGCGAGCCAAGGAAATTCGACTTTGATCCCGCCGCGCATTGGGATTTGGGTCCCGCGCTCGGCATCATTGATTTCGAACGCGGCATCAAACTTGCCGGGTCGCGCTTTTACGTTTTGCGCGATGCCGGCGCGAAGCTGCAACGCGCGCTGATTCAATGGATGCTCGACTTGCACGACGCGCAGGGCTATCGCGAAGTGTACCCGCCGTTCATGGTGCGCGAGCAAATTCTTTTTGGCGCGGGGCAATTGCCAAAATTCCGCGACAATCTTTTTCGCGATTACGAGCGCGATGCGTGGATGGTGCCGACCGCCGAAGTGCCGATCACCGGTATGCACGCGGACGAAATTCTCGACGCCGCGCAATTGCCGTTGAATTACGTCGCGTATACGCCGTGCTTTCGCAAAGAGCCGATGAGCGCGGGTAAGGATGTGCGCGGCATCAAACGCGGCTTTCAGTTTGATAAAGTCGAGATGTACAAGTTCTGCTTGCCGGAAAATTCGGAAGCCGAACTCGAAACGTTGCTCAAGCACGCGGAGGAAACCGCTGCCGCGCTCGGGTTTATGTACCGCGTCAAATCGCTTTGCACCGGCGATTTAGGATTTGCCGCGCACAAGACCTACGACATCGAAGTGTGGGCGCCCGGTTGCAACGAATGGCTCGAAGTATCGTCGTGCTCGAACGTCGGCGAGTTTCAGGCGCGCCGTGCGAATATTCGCATGCGCCGCGCTGCCGGCGCGCGGACGGAATTTCCGCATACGTTGAATGGTTCGGGACTCGGCTTGCCGCGCACGCTCATCGCGGTGATGGAAAATTATCAGCAAAAAGATGGAAGCCTGGTAGTGCCAGAGGTGTTGCGAGCGTATGTGAAGGCAGATGTAATTCGGTAGGGGCGATGCCTTGTGCTCGCCCTCGTATTGCGTATTGCGTAAGACGCAAGCGCGAAAAATGGACGTGAAAATCGCAAATCCAAAATCCGAAATCGGAAATCTAAAATTAACCGGCATGTCATACGGTGGCGAGGCGGTCGGGCGCGATGAAACCGGGCGTGTTGTCTTTGTGCCGTACGCGATTGCCGGCGAAACGGTGCGCGTCGAAATCGTCGAGGCGAAAAAAAATTTCGCGCGTGGGCGCGTCGTTGAGATTTTGGAAGCATCGCCGGCGCGCGTGACGCCGCGGTGCGAGCATTTTGCCTCACCCCCTGACCCCCTCTCCCGACGAACTGCGTCGGGAGAGGGGGAATGGGGACGGGGGGTAGGGGGTGAGGCGTGTGGGGGTTGTCAATGGCAGCATATTGCGTACGACGCGCAGTTGAAATTCAAAACCGAGATCGTGCGCGAGCAATTCGCGCGCATTGGCAAAATGGCGGACGCACCGGTGCGCGATACGATCGGAATGCGCGAGCCGTGGCGGTATCGCAACCACGCGCAATTTGTTCTCGACGACGCGGGGCAACTGTGCTATCGCGCGTTTGAATCGCATCGGCTCGTGCGCATCAACGAATGCCACATCATTCATCCGCTCGTGCATGAGCTTTTTCGTGCGGTCGAACTCGCCGGCGCGGATTTTGCCGGCGTCACGCTGCGCGCGGGAACGCAGACCGGCGAGAAGATGATTGTTTTGGATTCGCGGGACGACGAGCCGCCGGAAATCGAAATTGATGAAGCCGCGTCGATCGCGTTCCAAGTGCCGAGCGGCGAAACGGTCGCGCTGATTGGAAAAGAAAAGTTGACCGAGAGATTGAGAGATCAAGTGTTTGCCATTTCGCCGGCAGCATTTTTCCAAGTGAATACGGAAATGGCAGAGCACCTCGTGACGCTCGTGGAAAAATATCTCGCGCCGCGCCCGAGCGAGACCTTGCTCGACGCGTACGGCGGTGTCGGCATATTTGGCTTGTTGTTCGCGCCGCGCGTCGCGCGCGTGATCGAGATCGAGGAGAATCCGCGCGCGTTGGACGATGTGCGCGCAAATGCCGCGTCCTTCGACTCCGCCCCGCATTCTGAGCGGAACGAAGTGGAGTCGAAGAACGGGAGGCTCCGCTCAGGACGCCTAGAATTTCACGCGGGCAGAGTAGAATTTATTTTGCCGCGCCTCGATGCGCCAATTGACATCGTCGTCGCCGACCCGCCGCGCGCCGGCATCGAGCCGCGCGCGCTGTCCGCGCTCATCGCGGAAAAGCCGCGCGCGCTGGCGTACGTCTCGTGCGATCCGGCAACGCTCGCGCGTGATGCGCGGCGATTGGTAGATGGCGGCTATCGCTTAATCGAAGTGCAACCAGTGGATATGTTTCCGCAGACGTATCATATCGAATGTGTGGCGCATTTCGCGCGAGAATAAACCGCAGAGACGCAGAGGCGCAGAGAAAATCTTTCGTGTGCTTTCGTGTCCTTTCGCGTCTTTATGAATCTTGAAAGGAATCCAAAATGTGCCGAAGCATCAAAACATTGCGCCGACCGAACGAATTGCCGACGAATGACGAATTGCAAGCCGCCGCATTGCAATTCGTTCGCAAAGTGTCTGGCTACCGCGCGCCGTCGCGCGCAAATGAAGAAGCATTCAATCGCGCAGTTCAGGAAATCGCGGCAAGCACGCGGGTGTTATTGAGCTCGGTTTCGAAAGCAAGCAGTTCCTGAAGTCGATCTGGATGGAAGGAAATCCGGCGGCAGTTATGAATTGGCGGGATTCAGTCCGTGAATTCGTTTCCGCAGACGGTTCCTATCAAGTCCGTGAGTTGGTTTGAGGATTAGCCACAGGGGGGCACGAGAAAAACATTGTTGACTAGCGCGTAAATGTTCGTATACTTGCCGAGAGGTGAAGTATGGACAGTTTTCGAGTCGAGAGAATAGTTCCCAAAAGCCGGACAATAACCATCAATAAGCTGCCGTTCCGCTCGGGCGAAAAAGTCCAAGTTGTTGTCAAAAGCCAAAAACGCACATCTCTCTCCCAATCCACCGCGAGCGCAATACTCAAACATGCGGGCAAGTGGGTTGGGAAAGATCTGGAACAGCGCCTCGGAGAAGTTTACGCGACGCGCGCGCTAGCGGAATTCTGAAAAATGTATCTACTCGACACCAACCACTGCAGCCGACTCCTGCAAGGACACCCGAGCGTCACACAAAGGTTATCTTTGCTGGGTGATGCCACCGTCACAACGTGCGTAATTGTTCAAGGTGAGTTGGTTTTCATGGCGCAAAAATCGCGAGCACGGGCAGCCAATCTCCAGCAGGTAAGGGAGATGCTTTCTCAAATGCATGTCCACTCTGTAGATCATGAGACGGCAAATATCTACGGCAAACTCAAAACCGACATCCTCGATCGTTTCGGACCCAAGGAAAAGTCCAAACGAAGTGGCATAAGGACCGAACGACTTGGCTTTGCGGAAAATGATATCTGGATCGCCGCTGTAGCGTTACGACATGGACTTGTCCTAGTCTCGGCGGATAGTGATTTCGACCGAATAAAGCAAGTGAGCAACTTGATGGTTGAAAAGTGGTGGTCGCCTGAGATGGACTAGATTCTCTTCGTGTCCATTCGTGTTCCTTCATGGATGAATCATGACCCCCCAAGACCTCATCACGCGGTACAACAAAGGCGAGCGCGATTTTGCGAACGCCGAACTCGCCGGCGCGGATTTGCGCGAAGCGACGCTGCGCGGCATCATTTTGCGCGGCGCGAATTTGGAAAAAGCAAATTTGAGTTGGGCGAATATGGAAGAAGCCGATTTGTCCGACGCCAAACTCGTGGGCGCGACCTTGCAAGCCACGCATTTGCGCGCGGCGAATCTGACGAACGCAAATTTGCAGAACGCGCGCATGAAAACGTGCGGCTTGAACGAAGCCAATTTGACCGGAGCGAATTTAAAGAGCGCGGTGCTCGTCGGCGCGAAACTGCAAAGCGCGAAATTGCACGGCGCGGATTTTTCGCGCACGCATCTCGACGGCGCGGATTTTACCGGCGCGGATTCGAGCGGCATCAATTTGACGTTTGCCGAACTCGGGAATGTGATCGGATTGGAAATTGCGGAAGGACAGAAATCGTGGAAGGCAGTGGATAAAGAGGATAAACCGGCGACGCCGGTCGAATAGCCGATGCAAAAAAAGTGAGGGCAGTCGCAAGACTGCCCTCGGTTTATTATTTGCCTTTGTGATCGTCGCCGTGTTCGTTTTCTTTGCCGTGATCGTCGGGCTTGCCTTTATCGTCGCCGTGATCGTCGGGCTTGCCTTTGTCATCGCCGCGTTCACCACTCGGATTGGTATTACCGTTTTCACTTCCATTTTCTTTGCCGCGCGTCGGTTGCGGAGTTTGCGATTGAATTCCCGCGCCGCGTGTCGGTTGCGGAGTTTGTGATTGAATCCTCGCGCCGCGTGGCGGCTCGGGAGTCTTTGTTTTGTCTCTGCCGGAAATTGTCGCGCCGAGATTGTCGCCGTGCAAGCCCGGCTTTACTTTTAGTTCATGCGCAATCTCGCCCCAGCCCATGCCATCGGCGCGCATTGCTTGGATTTCCTCCGCCGATGCGCCGGTTTTTTCGGCGAAGTAGAGCGCGTGAAAGATTTGCCCCCAGCCGTGTAATTTGTCTTCCAGTTCCTTGACGAGCGCGGAATCAATATCAAACCGCTCGACGAGCGCATCAACATGTTTTTGCGCGCCCGGGGTTGGCGACACCGTTGGCGTCGTCGCCGCTTGGAGCGCGGGCGCGTTCGGCAAACTCGTTGCCGGCGCGGCGCTGACGATATTCGCCGCGAACGCGACCGAAGTAAGCATCGCACATACTGCAATCAGAATCTTTGGCATTCAACCTCCGTTGAAATTATCTCACTCATTCTAAGGTATCGCCGCGGGAATTGATACGAGTACAATAGTCCTAAGCCGGCGACCCTATTTACAGCGGTGCGCTGATTTGTTGGAGGATTGTGCGTGCGCCCTGCGCGGCGTGCGCGCGATGACTGATTTTGTTTTTCTCTTCGTCGGATAACTCCGCCATCGTTACGCCGCGTTCCGGGAAAAGAAAGATCGGATCATAGCCAAAGCCGTTTGTTCCGCGCGGCGCGAAAATAATTTCGCCTTCGCACGATCCGTCTGTTTCATACAACGTGCCATCCGGCATTGCAATACAAATCGTGCACCGAAAGCGCGCGGCGCGTTCCGCGCGCGGCACCTCGCGCATCCTGTCGAGCAGAAACGCGATGCGTTCCGCGTCGGTCGCGTTTTCGCCGGCGTAGCGTTTCGAGCGAACGCCCGGCTCGCCGCCAAGCGCGTCGACTTCCAAGCCGGAATCATCCGCCAGCGTCAGCAGATTGCTTTGGCGCGCGGAGTGCGCGGCTTTGAGCCGCGCGTTTTCCGCGAACGTCGCGCCGGTTTCGTCAACGTCGTCGCGGATGCCCACATCGTCGAGCGTGACGAGGTCGAGCGGCAGGTCGGCAAAAATTTCGCGGTATTCTTTGAATTTGCCGCGATTGTGTGTGGCGATGAGGAGGCGCATAAGAAGTAATCAGTGACCAGTTATCAGTGATCAGTAAACGGGTGCCCTTGACCCGATTGGCATTCTCAATACAATGCAACTGTGGAATTTATCGTTTTGCTTTTGGCGTTTTTGGTTCTCGTCGCTTTGAGTTGGGCGGCGTATATCGAATTGCGTTATCAACGGCTCGCGCGATCATTTCGCGCGTTGATGTTGGGACGCGCGGGCGCGGATTTGGAAAGCGTGTTGTTGGATCACGTCGGCAGAATGGGGCAGGCGGAGCAGACGATCGGCGCGGTCTTGCAGCGTTTGCAAAATTTGGAAACGAAACAGCCGTCGCAAGTTCAACACGTCGGCCTCGTGCGCTTTAATCCATTTCAAGACAAAGGCGGCGATCAAAGTTTTGTGATCGCGCTCTTGGACGGTCATACCGACGGCGTGGTGATTAGTTGTTTGCACTCGCGCGTCGATCTCAAATTGTACGCCAAGGCGATTATCGGCGGACAGTCGATGATTTCGCTCACGCCGGAAGAAAGAGAAGCGATCGCGCGCGCGATGAAACCGAAGATGTAGACACGTCGCAGGTTACAGGTCACAAGTTCCCGGTCACAAGTTGCAAGTCACAAGTTACAAAGGGCTAGAAGCCTGCGACCTGCGACCTGCGACCTGCGACTTGAACGCCGGCAAACTGTGTGCGATGCTCAACAGCCCCGTGTAAAAAAAACCCGCCGCGTACAAAAGTAAATACGGCAACGCCCAGAAAAACTTTTGTTGCCACGCGATGACCACGCCGGCAAGCGCGTACACTCCCAGCCCCAATTCCCCGACGGCTTCCCAACTAAACGCGAGCGCGTATTCTTTCGATTCCCACGCATCCGCATCTTGTTCGACGCGAAATTTTGGCGTGCGGCGAAACGTGTTACCGCGCCGGGTGAACGCCTCCGCCACCGCGAGCGAGTTATTCCACGCCATCCCGATCCCCAACAACAACAACGCGGCGAAATAGACAAAGCGCGCGCGCCCATCGCGATAGAGCGCGCGTTGCGAGAGCGCGTAC
>JACQGS010000058.1 GCA_016199405.1 Chloroflexota bacterium
CCAGGAAGTAATCCGGGTTGAGGAAAGGCGCGAGCGCGGCAGCAGTGGTGGGTTGCGCCGCGAGAACGCGCTCGACATTGCTCAAGACCGGACGTGAGCGCCCGGTGCGGTAATAGTAAAGTGTCGAAGGACTGAGCAATGCCTGACTCGCCGGCAATGTTGCCAAGGCTTTGCCCGCGGCGTAGGGCAGCACCTCGCTTTGTGATTTCTGGACCTCAGCCTGAGGGTGCTGCCTCAACTGCGCCAGGGTCTTCCGCTTGGCAGGATGTTTGGTCGGGATGGTCTCGGCAAAGCGGCGCAAGTCGCTGCCGTGCAACGTGACCTTGAAGATGCGACCGGAGGTTTTGATGTGACTCACCAAGCCGAGACGTTTTAGCAGCAGTTGCAAATGACCCGCGGCGTGTCGTTCGTCAATACACAAGTACGCCTCACCGACATCCCACTTGCCGGCGTATCGGCGCACCCGTACACTGCCGTCGCCGTCGAAGCTCCCCGCGAGGAACGCGGCAATACACTCTGGTGGCAAATTGACCAAGCGCGCGAGGTCCCATCGTACTTCGCCAGCCATCTTGACGCCGAACGCGTCTGCAATCAGTCCCAAGAGTGGATTTGCGCCATACCATGTAAACGCTGGCTGCTTCGAGCGAATCTGCCGGCCGCCAATCGTTCCGCCCACTGCCGCTTTTTCCGCGCGCCCAAGCGAACGATCCGGGAACACGCGCGCGTACGTCTCGGCAAATGTTTTCAACAACGTCTCATCCGTGTTGACAAAGTTGACGAAGCATTCGTACTTGCCGCGCCGCGACAGCGAGCCATCCGAACTCAACAGCCCTAACAGATAGAACAAGTCTGCGTCCAGACGCGGCAACACATCTTGCCAGTTCCCCATCGGTCCCGCCACCTGACGAATCGCGCGCCTGACGTTTGACCAGTTCTCACCGAGCGTGGTGACAAGCCGTTTCAAATCTCCGAGCGAAATGGAGTGGGTGCGCGGATCGGGCGGATTGACCCCGGCGGCGCGATAGGCAGCGGCAGTGGAACCATATTGGTCGCGTAGACGGTTGCTGATATCTTCGACCAGCGCCGCATCGGTCACACGCAGATCGTCCGGCAACAGAGCGACGAGGTCGGGCGTCTCCTCGGTCACCATCAGTTGCTTGAGTGCGAACACACGGTCGCCCTGATTCAGCGCATCCGCGCGCACCCACGTCAGCCCTTCCGCTCGATCCACGGCGACTTTGTGGTTGGCAGTGAGCGCGAGTTCTGTGCCCGATTTGGTCGTGAGTCGAATCAAATGCGCGGGAGCCGGATTCTTGTGCAACGCCACGACGCGATCCGCCTGCGCTCGCCCGTTCGTGCCGAGCGTCAAGCCCGCGGCAGTGTGAAATTTTTCTTCGCGGTGCGCGTTTACGAATTCGCCGATGCGCGTCAGTTTGCCGTCCACGAATACCTCGGCATCTTCCGGGAGACACGCGGTCATCGGATTTTCCATGATCGAGTACATCGAAACATTATCGAATTGCTGGTGCGAATTCTGATACAAGAACTCGTTCGAACCTTGCCACACGCCCTTGACCGGATCGAGTTGAATGCCTTTGGCAATCGGTTGGTTCGGTCCAGTCGGATTGATCTGGAAACTGGCTTTGCAGTCGAGCCAGGAGTACGCGCCGCACAGCCCGACGCGTTCCGGGCTGATAACGCACAAGTGATTCGGCGCGAACGATTGGCAGAGCGTGCAGGAGTAAAACTCATCCACGTCCTCATCCGCCATGCCCATCAAGCGCACGTTGCGTTTGCCGTACGCCTCGCGCGCGGTCTGCAGCATCGAGTTCACATCCGCGGGGTTGGTGTACAGCGTCACTTGGATCTTGTCCACAATCGCGCCGAATTCCGAATGAAAGCGCGCGTGCAAAATCTTGCCGAGGTCTTCGAGTTTGAATCCCTTATCCACCGCGGATTTGCTGATGCGAATCCACGTGATATCGCGCTGACCGATGTGCTGCACGCCGGACGCGCCGTTGATGAAATGATGGATCTGCCGCTCGAGCACCGGCTCGAAATCTTCTTGCATCTTGCGTCCCGCAACTTCGGCGACGATGCCCAGGTCCATCGCCTCGCCTTCTTTCACGGAATCCATTGCCGGTCCGAGCACTTGGATTTTGCCGTCTTCGACTTTTTCCATCGGCAGCATGTACAGATATTCAAAGCAACGCGAACGTTTGCCGCCGAACTCGACGCGCAGGTCAGCTTTGCGGACGACTTCGCCCTCAAACGCCGAGCCATACGGCACCGGCACCGGCACTTCGGTCATCTTGATTTTCACGCCGCGCACTTCAATCGCTTTTTGCACCAATTTCTCGGCACGTTCCAGATCGTCCTTCGCCTCGATTTCGTTGAACGGCATCGAGATGACATGCTCGTATTGCGTCACACCGGTCGGAAGAATTTCGGGAATGACCGTATCGGCAATAACCGGAAAGCCGTACGAAATCGCGCCGGCGGCAGTCGCGTACTTGAGATCGTCCACTTCGCCAAGCGCGAGGACGAACGCAAAGACGCGCGCTTTGTTGTACAACAAAATCTCGCGCGATTGTCCACCTTTCATTCCGCCGAACGTCAGCGCGGAACGCGTCGCAAAGCCCAGCGCGTAGATTGCCGAGAGCGTGTCGGTGCCGAACGGCACGATAAAAGTATCGTAGCCCATTTCGACGCCTTCTTCTTGCAATTGATGGATGATCGAGCGACCGTCCACATTGCCGCAGAGAAAAGTCAGAATATTGCGGCGTTGCAATTCGCGAATGATTTTGACCGCGACTTCGTTCGATTTCGCGCAGCCGACGATCGCGGCAAAGCCGGGCATACGCCCATCCACCAATTGAATACCCCAAGATCGCAACTGAATATCGTCAATCGGACCGTTTAAATGTCCATCGCCATTGCCTTTCTGATATTCGGGCGAGGTGAACGAACCGCCGGATGCCTGCGCGAGATGAAAGCCCGCGAGCGACTCGGGTTGGTCGCCGTACAAAAATCGCAGAGCCATCAGCGATTCTTCCGCCAGCAAGGTCGCAACGCCGGAATCGAGCGTCTCACCCAGGTACGGCGTCCAGCGCGAATTTGCCGGAATGGGGTGCAACAAACTTTTCGCCTGATCAATCACGGGCTTGAGGTCCCCAAGCGTTTCAACCTTGCGCCCGGTCAATCCTAGAATCGTCGGCAAAAAATACGCGGTGTTTGGAAATCCGATTTTTGTTTCCGCGCCTTTTTCCGCGAGCGCGCGGGTAAAATAATCTTCTGTTTCGCGCACAATATTCCGTGCGCCGCGAATGGCAGAAGTGGCAATGTAGCGTGACATTATGATCTCCTTGAAATTTGTAGCTTTCAGTGTTACAATGCGGCACGATGGAAGTTACGATGGACAAGTCAGTTGAGATAACCCCACCCGCGGTGCCGCCGCAAGCGGAGGTGGAATACACCATCCAAGTTCATTTTCGCCTGAATGTCACTCCGTTTGTCGCACAGCAGAAGGTCAATGCCTACTTGCTTCTCAACGTCGGTCAGATGTTGTCGGCGAGCGAACCAACCTTGCTCATCAATCACGGCGCGTATTGGAAGGTTCCGGTCTTCTGCGCGTTCCCTGACTTGAAGCGCCGCGAGGCTCTGGGCGACCTTTTGGTAGATGCCGAATCCGGCGCGATCGTCTTGGAAAAATCATCTTTCAAGTCGGCTTCGGAAATCGAGGCGCGGGTCAATGCCGTCTATCATTCGCTTGCCCCATCTTCCGCAAGAGCATGATTTCAGTTGCGTTGCCGCTTGCGCCCGAATGGTTCTCGCTTTCTACGGCAAACCAATCAGTGAAGCGGAATTGCGACGTATTCTGAAAACTCGTCCCGGCATCGGAACGCATCCTATTCATCTCCGCAACCTGGAATCTTTGGGTGTCGCAGCGACTTGGCCCTATCCCAGCACATCGGCAGAGTTACAGCAACTGGTTGACGCGGGGCACCCGATTATTGCCTTTGTTTGGACTGGCTCGCTCCGTGACTATACAGAAACTGAAGGCATCGACTATTTGCATACGGTTGTCGTGGTAGGATTCTCTGACCCAAGTGTCCTCGTCCACGATCCCCGCCTCACGACGGGTCCCATTGAAATTCCACGGACTGTCTTTGCAGATGCTTGGAAGTATGCCGACCATTTGATTGCAGTTATTTCTCCTGCTTGATTTTGTCCTCGCCCCTACACAGTCTCCCACAACTTTCGACATGGTTCAAAGTGGCAAGTGACGAGTGACACGGAAGGTTCCACATTTCACGTTTTCCTACTCTTGTCACTTGCCCCGTGTCCCTTGTCACTTAATGAACGTGTTCGTGATCGTGACTGTGAACGAAACCGTACAACGCCGCGCGGCGTTCCTCATCCTTTTTCGCGATGAGTTCACGCATGCGCGCGTCGCCGCTCTTGCCCCACTTGCTGGCGTCGTACACCGGCAGTTTGAGCGCGGCGCGTTTCGCGTCAATGTGCGCGAGCGTGCGGCGCACCATCTCTGCCGGCTCGGGCACAAATTCCATTTTGCCGCCGACCATTTTCTCCCAGCCCTCGCTCATAATGCGCGTCACATTTTCACTCGCTTCGGTCGGCGCGTTGACGCCAAAGATCACGTACGCCCCGCTCGCCGCGAAATACGCGCCAATCGCGAGCGCTTTTTCGCTCATCCATTCCGGCGCGATGCCGACGCCGGGAATATCGCTGATGTCGTCGCCGAGTCCGCCCTCGCTCGCCATCTCGGTCAGCACCGTGAGAATGCGTGTGTTATCCACGCACGAGCCCATGTGCAAAACCGGCGGAATGCC
>JACQGS010000061.1 GCA_016199405.1 Chloroflexota bacterium
GACTCTACCGGAATGAACGGGAATCTTTGCCACGAATTACACGAATTTCACAAATTCGCTGCCATTTCGTGTAATTTGTGAAATTCGTGGCAGGGTTTTCCCGCCAAAGTCGGGAGAGCCGAAAAGGTCAAGTGACGGTGAACGGGTTCCTTTGTCACACGCCACTCGTCACATTTTACTTTGCTTGCATCGTGTTCCGGCGACTCTCCCTCTCCAGCCGGGACGCGAGAACCCCCGTCCAGAAATGGGCGGGGGTTTGTTATTGGCAATCCATCGTTCATGGATATTTTCCAACTCGAATCAGGTGCTCGCGTTCCAGAACGCGGTCGGGGTGATTGATTTGTAAGATTGCGACGGTCACGCGTCCTTGTGGCGTCAGCGGCACAATCAAAGCGCCATCGAGTCGGAAATGTTCGCGCCAGTCTTGAATTCTGGGGTTGAAAAAAGCAGTCAGTTGACCTGTCTCGGAATCGAACGACCCTACGTCAGTCCCCTTGAAGCGATTGCAATACGGGCAAGCCAGCGCAAGGTTATCGGCAATGGTCGCGCCGCCGTGTTTTTCGGACACAAGGTGTTCTATCTCAAAAGCCAAGAGTGATGCCGACTGAGGATACAAGCAATATTCGCAGTGTCCACCGGCGCGTTGAGTAACGAGTTGGCGTAGTGTTGTCGGGACATACGCCCGCGTCATCACTTATGCCTCGAGTTGTTGATAAGCATGCGCCTTCGCCAAACGCGTCATATGCTCGATCATCAAGTAGCGATCCAATTGGGTCTCTTCCTGCCGCGTCAATCCATCAGTTTTGTTCTTGTCCAACAATTCACTCACCCGCGCCTGAAACTCGGATGATGGTTTCATCGCCAAGACCTGCTCGGGTGTGGGTTGGCTCACCAAGAATTCCAAGATCGCATCCGCATCTTGAAAGCGCAGTGACTCTTCCGCCGTCAACTCTCGCAATCCGCGCTCCAACACTTCGGGCAGGCGATCTCGAAATTGCTGCAAGGGCTGTTCGAGTTTATCCGGAATCTCGAGTGTGATTTGGATCGTCATCCTATACCTCCGTTCGCGTTGCCAATTATGCGTCACCCGCGCATCGATGTCAAGCGGCAACCAACTCCAAAAATTTTTCCACGACAGCCGGGTCGAAATGCTTGCCGGCTTGATCGCGAATGTGCTCACGCGCTTGTTCCGCCGACCACGCTGCGCGGTACGGGCGATGGGAGGTCAGCGCGTCCCAGACATCCACCAGCGCAAAGATGCGGGCGGACAGCGGAATTTCTTCGCCGCGCAGTCCGCGCGGATAGCCGGCGCCGTCCCATTTTTCGTGATGACAGTACGGAATGTCGAGCGCGGGTTTCAGATACGCGATCGGCGCGAGCATTTCGTACGCGTACGTCGGATGCCGGCGCATGATTTCCCATTCGGCATCCGTCAACGCGCCGGGCTTGAGCAGAATCGCGTCGGGAATGCCCATCTTGCCGATGTCGTGCAGCAGCGCGCCGCGGCGAAGGTGAACCAGCGACTCGTCCGCGATGCCGCACGCGCGCGCGAGTCGCAAGGTCATTTCCGCGGCGCGTTGCGTATGCCCTTCCGTCGTTTGATCGCGCAAGTCGAGCGCGTGCGACCAGCCCTCGATTGTCGCGTCGTACGCCGCGATCAATTCCGCGTTCGAGCGTTCGAGATTATTGAACAGTTCCGCGTCTTGAATCGCGAGCGCGGCTTGTTCCGCGAGCGCCTTGGCGAAGAACTGCCAATTGGAATCCGGCGTCCAGCGCGCGCGCTGAAAAATTTCCAACACACCGCGCACTTGGCCCTTGGCAATCAGCGGCACGCCGCAATACGCAACAAAATCTTCGCCGGCGAGCAAGGGCGCGCGAATAAAGCCATCCGCCTCCGCGAGGTTGGGAATAGAATAGACACGCCGGTCCAGCGCGACGCGCCCGGCGTACCCTTCGCCCAAACGCAAGCGCGTGTGCTCGAGCGCGCGCGTATGAAAACCGCGCCCGGCGGCGAAGGTGAGCGCGTGACTGTGCGGATCCAAAAGCAGCACATCCGCCGCGTCCACCCGCAATTGCTCGATCACTTGGCTCAGCAAAACGTCGAGCGTGAGATGCAAGTCCATACTCGCCGTAATCGCATGATCAATTTCGTGCAGGGCTTGCAATTGCCGCGCGCGTTCTTGGGTTTCCTCCAACAGCCGCGCGTTTTCCATCGCGACGGCGGCTTGATTCGCGAACAAGATCAGCAAGCGTTCGTCTTGCGGCGAAAAAGCGTTGAGCCGGGAACTGAGCATGCCGATGACGCCGCGTAATTGCGCTTCGTGCAATATTGGTACCCACAGCCCGGCGCGCGTTTTTGGATCTACAACCACATAGCGCGGATCCGCGGCAACATCCGGCACATTCAGCGGCAGTCGTTGGCGGCACACCCACGCGATCAAACTGTTCTCGTCGGTGATGGGCTTGCCCAATGCGCGCAACGGCGCGAACATTTCGTCCGGGTGCCCGACGCCAAATTGAAACGCGACGGACTGCGTGGCGGGATCGAACGCGAAAAACTCCGCGAGATCCGCGCCGATGGTTTTGGCGGCAAGCTTGAGCAAGAATTCCATCTGCACGTGCGGATCCAGTTCGCGATTCAGCGTCAGCCCGGCGTCGTACAGCAATCCCAATTGTTGCGCGCGCTGACGCGTTTCCGCGAACAAGCGCGCATTGTGGATCGCGAGCGCGGCTTGATCGGCGATGCCCTTGAGTAATTCGAGATCGTCGGCAGAAAATTCGCGCGCCGCGCCGAACGTATAGATGCTCAACGCGCCGACCAATTCCTCGTCGCGTAAAAGCGTTGCGCCGGCGATCGTGCGGATGTCCAGTGCGCGCACCAAGTCCGCATTCGGCAAATCGGGAACGGCTTGCGCGTCCGGAATCGTATTCACCGCGCCCATTCGCCGCGCGAATGCTTCGTACTGCGCGCGCGGCGTGGGGCGGTGGCTTGCGCGAAACTCGCGCGGGAGTCCGCAATCGGCGGCGATGATGAGCGCATCGCGTGCGGTGTCGTACAGATAGAGCGCGGCGGCGGGGACGTTCAGCGCGCGCTGTGTCTCTTCGCAGATCGCATGCAGCAGCGCGTCGAGCTCGAGTTGTGTATTGAGACGCGCCGCGACGTGGAGTAATGCTTCCGTGCGCGCGGCGTTGTGTTTGATTTCGGTTTCCGCGCGCTTGCGTTCGGTGATGTCTTGCTTGATGGCGATCAAGTGGCTGATCTCGCCATCCGTGTCCCGAAGCGGCGTGATGGTTTGCTCTTCGTTGTAGAGACTGCCATTTTTGCGGCGATTGATGCATTCGCCGCGCCAGACTTTTCCGGCGAGGATCGTATCCCACAAATCTTTATAAAATTCCGGGCTGTGTTTGCCCGACTTGACCAGTTCCCGCGGGTTCTTGCCGATGGCTTCGGCGGCGGAGTAGCCGGTGAGCGTGGTGAAGGCCGGGTTGATCCATTCAATCGCGCCGTCGCGGTCGGTGATGATGATCGCATTGGCGGCGGCGTTGAGGGCGGCGCTTTGCAGACGCAACTGCTCTTCTGCCTTTTTCTGCTCGGTGACATCCAACAGGGATACGACTATGCGGGCTTCTTCTTCTTCTTCTTCTTCTTCTGCAAGAAGTATTCTCGCCACGTTGAGGCGAAGAAGAAGCCCATCCATTTCGCTGCGAGGGTTGGTCATTCCGAACCTCCTCTTGCGTTGCCGCGCGGCAGTTCACCGTAGTGTTGCTTGAACGCTGTGAGCAGTTCTTTTTCCACTTCGAGATGCCGATGGGTCAAATGAAAACGCACGGACAAGCGAAGCGTGCCGCTGTGGGCGAAGTCTGAAATGCGCCGGTTCTTGATCTCGCCGCTGCCGTAGCTGGCGATGCGCCGCTGCAGGTTCTTCGAGGCGCCGATGTAAATCACCTGGCTCGCGCCATGCGGATAAGAAACCTGCGCCGAGGCGCTCAGTTCATAGATGCCCGCTTCGGCCGGGATGTTCCTCATCTGTCTTGAAAATAGAGCGGTGTAATTGCCAAATGAGATGTGCTCCGGATAGTACGCGGCGCTCCTCTCCCGAAAGTTGGGGATGCCCAATGCCTTCCGGCAATTGCAAATGGTTCGCGCCGAGAGAGCGACTCGGTATTCTTTCCGCAGGATGTCCTGAATTTCAATGTCGGTCAGGACGGCGTCGGATTCAGCGACGATCTCTTTGATCCTATGAGCAAAGTGTATTCGCGGGGAGGCGAAGAGCTTTCGCAGGATCACGATCTCTTGGTTGTGCGTCTGAAGGGATAGGGTTGAGACCAGTCGGGAGAGCCGCGACGGGTCCAGGCGGCGATGTGGAAACATTGCGCTGAATTGCTTCATCGTCAGCGGCTTTATATCGGATGCCCTCCCGGATTCCCAGAACGCGCGTTGAACCTCAAGCAACCCGCGGACGACGTGGAGCGAGAGTTCGTTTCTGGTGTTGATGAGTTTGGGCACGACGGTCCCGTCGTCGGGGTATTGTCGCACGAGGCGCTCGTCTGCGCTCTGAAACTCAAGTCGGCCACGCGAAGCGTCCACGACCACCCGGCCGTAGACCGGCAGGCGCAGGTCGCGGTGGTTATCCCCGCCTTGCGGATGCCACCCATTGGTTTTTTTCTCCATGAACCGGATGTATTTCTCCAGGGGCATTTCGAGTATTCTCGCCAGCGTGATTTTCGCGATGGTTGAGCCGTCCAACGGCGATGCGGTCTTCTTCACCGGCGCTTTTTCGGAATATAGATTTCTGTTGTATCTCCACTGAGGAGCCGGCTGCGCGCTTGCTCCGCGATCAGGCCAGCCAGCTCTTGCTCGGTGTAGCCCAGCCGCGCGGCGTATTGTTGGGTGATCTCTTCAAATGCCTTGTTTTGTTTGACCAGACCCAAGTTCTCTGTGAACACTAGCAATCCTTCGGGAACGAATCTAAAGATGCTCTCAACGACATTCCGGTGGTGTTCATCCTTTTTGCGCAGCGCCTCCTCTGCCTGCTTGCGTTCGGTGATGTCGCGGAAGAAAACGAAAAACCGCCCGCCTTCAATATCGAGATAGTTGACGCTGACCTCGATGTCAATCACCGCGCCGTCTTTGCGGCGGTGTTTGGTTTCAAAACGGTCGCTGCCCGTTTGGATGATGCGTTGGATGTGTTGCTGGGTGTCGGCAGTGGTCTCGACGGCTTCAACATCGCTCACGCGCATCTGGAGCAGTTCGGCGCGCGTGTAGCCGCTCAATCGGCAGTAAGATTCGTTGACCTCCAGAATTTTTCCCTGCGCGTCCGAAATCCAAAAGCCGTCGAGCGAGGTGTGGAGGATCGTCGCGCTCTGTTGTTCTGCGCGTTTGCGCTCGGTGATGTCGCGGATGATGGCGCTATAGAATTTCTGGTGATTCAACTCCCACGCCGAAAGCGAAATCTCCGCCGGAAATTCCGCGCCGTCTTTGCGCCGCCCGAACGCCTGAATGATTTTGCCGTCGTGCGCGGAGCGTCCCGCGCCGAGTCCCTGGTGGTAGCGCGCTTGATAACGTTCCGGGATAAAGCGCGTGATCGGAGCGCCGATAATTTCATCCGCCGCGTACCCGAAAGTTTTTTGCGCGCTGGCATTCCACGAAACGACGCGCGCCTGTTCGTTCGCGATGATGATCGCGTCGTTAGCGGATTCGGTGAGCGCGCGAAAACGCTTATCGCTCTCGCGTTGGATCTCCGCGGCGCGCGCCGCGCGATAAACCAAGAACTGCATGGGCGCGCTAAAAATCACGGCGATGAACGCGAGCATCCACAGAAGATCGCGCACGCTGCCTTGCGCTTGCGCGTAAATGGGACGCGGCATTTCCGCGCGCAAGACGAATGCTGGCGCGCCGTCAATGTCCGGTATCAACGCAAAGCCGGCGAGCGCTTGATCGTTCACCGGCTGAATCCCGATCAGCGCTGGATGCAAACTATCTTGCCGCGCGGATGGCAACTCCGCCGGGAGGCGCGCGTCTAGAAGCCGGGTGAGCGATAGGGAAAGGTGCACGTGGCGCGCGAAATTTTCCATCGCGGCCGCATCGATCCAGCGCGCCCAAATGAGCGCGCCGCGCATCGGCGCAGTGCGTTCGCTGTTGACGATCGGTTGAGAAACAATGAGGAGAGGACCTTCGGGGAGATCGAGCCATCCGACGACACTGCTGTTGGCGTTCGCGTGGCTCACCAACAACGCGCCCGCTTTCAAGGGGGGACGCAAACTTTCCGGAAAAGAAATTTCGCGGTTGGCTCGCGCATCGTACGCTTTGGCATAGACGATGCGCGCGGACGAATCAACAAAGACCATCAGGTTGATCTGATTGTTGACAAAGCTCGCGCTGGGGGCAAGGTTCGATTGAATGTAAGCGGCGTTGCCGTCTTGAATGAATTGATAGGTATCGTCCCAGCCCGCCCAATCGCGCGCGGCTTGGTTCATCCGTTCGCCGGTATCCTCCAATTCATTGAGCGCGCGCTGGACGTTTTCGCGCGCGACGCGGTCTTCCAACTGGCCAAAGTCGGAAAGCAAAATACCAGAGGCAAGACTAAAAGTGGCTATCAGCGCGCTCAACACGCCGACGGTGGTAATAATTGCCAATGCTTTGGCGGAAAGGGACACTCCAGCGCTCCATTTCACCGTGCCCCCACATTAACGCGCTGAAGCAAAGGATTGTCAAGCGCAAATGCCTTACTGTTTTGTTACAACATCCCGTCCGCCGTGATGATCGCGTTTGCGAGCAAAACGGCAGCGCGGCTGCCTTCTACCCATCGTGTCAATAGACTTTGCACAAGCTCTGCCTTACTGTTTCGTTACAACATCCCATCCGCCGTGATGATCGCGTTCGCGATCTCGCCGAGTTTCTTGTTTTCGTTTTGACTGCGCCGCTGCATCCGGCGAAACGCTTCTTCTTCCGTTAGATTCAGCCGCCGCATCAAAATGCCTTTGGCGCGCTCGACCAATTTGCGCGTCTCGAGCGCGTCTTGCAAATCGTCCACTTGCTTGCGCAGCGCTTGGAACTCGGCAAAGCGGGAGATTGCCAGACCGATCGCCGGCAGGAGATCGCTCTCCGAGACCGGCTTCATCAAATACGCCGCGACGTGCGCGCTCGCCGCGCGTTCTGCCAACTCGCGTTCGCTGAAACCAGAAAGCAAAATAATCGGCAGGGGATGATCGCTCATCATCGCCTCGGCTGCCTTGATGCCGTCCAGCTCCGGCATTTTGATATCCAAGATCGCGAGATCCGGTTTCAATTCATGCGCGAGCGCCAGCGCTTGCTTGCCGTCGCCGGCTTCCGCGATCACGTGATGCCCCAGTTTTTCCAACAGTCCGCGCAGACTGAGCAGATGCAGACTTTCGTCATCGGCAATTAGGATTCGCAAATTGTTCATTGGAATACTCCATTTCTCGTTGTGTCATTTGTAGCATAGCGCCTTGTGCGCGTTTTTGAGGACGCCC
>JACQGS010000050.1 GCA_016199405.1 Chloroflexota bacterium
AAAGGTCTGCTCGTGATGGGACCGGATTGCGGGACCGCGCTGATCGGCGGCATCGGCTTGGGCTTTGCGAATCGCGTGCGCCGCGGCAGAATCGGAATTGTCGGCGCGTCCGGCACCGGCATTCAAGCCGTCAGCGTGGGGATTCATCAGCGCGGCGCCGGCATCAGCCACGCCATCGGCACCGGCTCGCGCGATTTGTCTGACGCTGTCGGCGCAGTGACGACATTGCAAGCGTTGGATTTTCTCGCGCGCGATTCCGATACCGCCGCGATGGTTTTGATTTCCAAGCCGCCATCGCCTAAGGTTGCCGCGCGTGTGCTCGATGCCGCGCGGCGCGCGGGAAAGCCGGTCGTTGTGGATTTTATCGGCTATCGCGCGAAGGATGAAGACAATTTGCATTTCGCGCGGACACTGGATCACACCGCAGAGATTGCGGTTGCATTGAGCAAGGGAGAAGGGGAGACGAGGAGAGGGGGAGCAAAAATCCTCCCTGCTCCCCTGCTCCCCCGCTCCCACTCTGGCTTTCTGCGCGGACTTTACTCCGGCGGTACGCTCGCGTACGAAGCGCAACTCATCCTGCGCGAGTACATCGCCAACGTCTTTTCGAACGCGCCGCTGATTACGAATTACCAATTGCCTTCCCCGAACGTCAGCCGCGAACATACCATCATCGATCTCGGCGCGGAAGAATTTATGGTCGGACGTTTACATCCGATGATTGACAATGACCTGCGCCTGCGCCGCTTGCGCCAAGAAGCAGACGATGCATCCGTCGCGATCATTTTGCTTGATGTGGTGCTCGGCTACGGCGCACATCCCGACCCGGCGCGCGAACTCGCGCCGGCGATTGCGGAGGCGATCCAACGCGGCAAGAAAATTATCGCGGTCGTGATTGGCACGGAGGACGATCCGCAGAATTACGCGCGGCAAGTCGAGCAGTTGCGCGATGCCGGCGCGCGCGTGTTTGAATCGCATGAAGAGGCGGTGAGGTTTGCCGGAGAGTCCGTAGTCCAAAGCCCGGAGTCCAAAATCCAGAGTCCTGAGTCCGGAGTCACAAGTCCAAAGTCGCAAGCCCCAAGTCGCAGGTCGCAAGCGCCAAGTCCAATGTCGCAGACGACGCCGGACAGCGACCCCCGGACACCGGACACCGGACAACCGGACTTTGTCGTTGAACCCGCCTCGTTCAAGAATTTCGCTGCGCTCAACGTCGGTCTCGAATCATTCTTCGATAGCTTGATCGCGCAGCGCGCGCCAGTGATTCACGTAGATTGGCGTCCGCCGGCGGGTGGGAATGAACGGATGATGGAGATTCTCGCAAAGCTGAAAAGTAAACAGTAATCAGTTTTCAGTCATCAGTTATCGTGAACAGTAAACTGATGACTGATAACTGGTCACTGATAACTGGTAGTGAAGGGGGTTCCTATGAAAGAATTTATCGCGGCATCCGTGCAAATTGCAATCAAGCCCAACGACGTGCAAGCCAACATAGACAAAGCGTTGCATTGGCTTGAAAAAGCCGCGAACGAATACGACGCCGATCTCGTCGTTTTTCCGGAAACGATTACGACCGGCTTCGAAACGACGCTCGACGCATTCGCCTTATGGGATTTGGTCGATAAGGTTCCCGGCAAAACGACGCAAGCCATTCAGCGCGCCGCGAAAGCGTTGGATGTCCACGTCGTTTTTCCAACCTACAGCCGCGGCGCGGAACGCGGCATCGTCTACAACTCGTCCGCGCTGATCGCGCCGAGCGGGGACATCGTCGGCGTGTACAACAAAACGCATCCGTTTCCAGGCGAGCGGCTTGATTGCGGCGGCTGGACGACGCCGGGCAATCGCGCGGAGGTGTACGAAACCGCGCTCGGCACGATCGGAATGATCATTTGTTACGACGGCGATTTTCCGGAATTGTCGCGCTTGCTCGCGGTCAAAGGCGCGGAAGTTATCGTGCGCCCCTCCGCGCTCCTCCGCAGTTTCGACATTTGGTACATTACGAATTGTGCGCGCGCGTACGACAACCACGTGTACGTCGTCGCGACGAATGCCGTCGGACCCGACGCGAAGAGCAATTACTATTTCGGAAACAGCATGATCGTCAATCCGATTGCGTGGCGGCTCGCGCAGGCGCGCGGCGGCGAAGAAATCATCGCAGCGAAGCTCGACCCGCAGCCGCTCAGATACATCACGACCGGCTCGCACGCGCTGCAGCCCTTCGACCATCTCGAAGACCGCAACTTGGAAATTTACGCGGACATATTGCGCGCGGCGAAAAGCCGGTTTGAGCCAGGCAAGCGGCTGACGCGCAAGCAATCGGCAATAGCGAGGTAATGCGAGTGTGTGAGTATGTGCGTGAGCGTGTATGTGGGTTTTGCTCACATACTCACACACCTACATACTCACACACCTACATACTCACATACGCCCTTGAGGATTCTATGAAGCCAGCCCCATTCCAATATTTTGCGCCAACCACAATTCCCGAAACACTCGACCTGCTCGCGCAGTACGGGAGCGACGCGAAGTTGCTCGCCGGCGGGCAGAGTCTCGTGCCGACGATGAATTTTCGTCTCGCAACGCCGACAATGCTGATTGATCTGAATCGCGTCGACGAACTCGCGTACATCCAGCCGCGCGATAGTGGTGTCGCGATTGGCGCGATGACGCGGCAACGCGCGGTCGAGCGCGATGCCAACATCGCAAAAATCGCGCCGCTCGTTGCCGAGACGATGCCGTTCATCGCGCATCCGCAAATCCGGAATCGCGGCACGTTCGGCGGAAGTCTCGCGCACGCCGATCCCGCATCGGAATTGCCAGCGGTCACGCTCGCGCTCGGCGCGAAATTCAAAGCGAAAAGCAAAAAAGCCGAGCGATGGATTGACGCGCGGGATTTTTTTGTGAGTTTGTTTACGACCGCGCTGGAGCCGGATGAAATGCTCGTCGAGATCGAATTGCCGGCGATGCCGGCGCGCACGGGCTGGTCGTTTATGGAAGTCGCGCGGCGGCACGGCGATTACGCGCTTGCCGGCGTCGCGGCGGTCGTATCGCTGAACGCACAAGGCGCGTGCGAAAACGCGCGCATCGTGCTGATGAGCGTCGGCGCAACGCCGGTCGATGCGCAGAATGCCGCGAAAATTCTTGTCGGCGCAGAGCCGGATGAAAAAGCGATTCAAGCGGCGGCGAACGCGGTCGACGCGGAAATTGATCCGAGCGGCGACATTCACGCGAGCGCAGATTTCCGCCGGCATCTAGCGAAGGTATTGACGCGACGCGCGCTGGCGGTTGCGGTGGAAAGAGCGAAATAATGTTTCAAAGTTGCAATGTTCCAAGGTTGTTCAACAATGAAACTCTGAAACTCTCAAACTTTGAAACCAAGTTTGGAGAGACAATGACCAATCAACATTCCATTCGCGTAACGGTCAACGGAACAAACTATCAACGCACACTCGAACCGCGCTTATTGCTCTGCGATTTTTTGCGGCACGAACTCGGCTTGACCGGCACGCATGTGGGTTGCGAGCACGGCGTTTGCGGCGCGTGCACGATTCTTTTCGATGGCGCGGCGATGCGTTCGTGCTTGCTGTTCGCGGTGCAAGCTGATGGCCACGCAATCGAAACGGTCGAGTCGCTCGCGCCGGATGTTGAGCATTTGCATCCGCTTCAGCAAGCGTTTCGCGACGCGCACGGTTTGCAGTGCGGCTTTTGCACGCCCGGCTTTTTGA
>JACQGS010000049.1 GCA_016199405.1 Chloroflexota bacterium
ACTGAAAACTGATCACTGAAAACTGATCACTCTACACTGGAGGAACAATGTTTCCAGCAAAGTTTGAATACCACGCGCCCAAGACCGTGAAAGAAGCAGTCGCGTTGTTGGCGAAAAACAAAAAAGCCAAATTGCTGGCGGGCGGTCACAGTCTACTGCCCGCGATGAAAGTGCGCCTCGCGCAACCGGGCGCGCTCGTGGACATTGGCAAAATCAAAGGACTCGCCGGCATCAAGGTTGCCAAAAGCGGCACGACGATCGGCGCGCTGACGACGCACGCCACGATTGCCGCGTCGAAAGAACTCGCCAAGCAATGTCCGGCGATCACCGAAGCGGCATCGCAAATCGGCGATGCGCAAGTGCGGAATCGCGGCACCATCGGTGGCAGTCTCGCGCACGCCGACCCGGCGGCAGATTTTCCGGCGGTGATGCTCGCGCTCGGCGCGGAATTTGCCGCCGTGGGTCCGAAGGGACAGCGCACGATCAAAGCCGGCGATTTCTTCAAGAGTTTGCTCACGACCGCGCTGAAATCGAACGAAGTGCTGACCGCGATTCGCATTCCGCCGCATCAACCGCGCACCGGCTGCGCGTACGTCAAATATCCGCATCCCGCGTCGCGCTACGCGGTCGTCGGGGTGTGCGCGTGGGTCGCGCTCGACGAAAATGGAAATTGCGCGAAGGCGAGCATCGGCGTCACCGGCGCGGCGGCAACCGCAACGCGCGCGCGCGCGACGGAAAAGATGCTCGAAGGCAAAAAGTTAGACGGCGCGACGATCGCGGCGGCATCTGCCAAAGCCGCCGACAGCTTGGATTGCATGAGCGACATTTTCGCGAGCGCGGAGTATCGCGCGCATCTGGTTCAGGTGTACACCGCGCGCGCTTTGAAGGCGGCAGCGGCGCGGGCGAAAGGATAACGCGCGCGGCGTGATCGCGGTTCACAGACCTTCGAGGTTTGCAAAAACCTCGAAGGTCTTTTGGAATCACGCGTTGACTTGCTCTGGCTTTCCTGCTAGAATCTCGCCCAATGCGAAAACATAAAATGGGATTCGCTGATGCAATCAATTGACCAAGTCGCCGCCGCGTTGGAGCAACGTCAATACATCACCGACCGCGGACTCGCGACGACGATTTATCTCGCGCTCAAACTCAACAAGCCGCTCTTTCTAGAGGGCGAAGCCGGCGTCGGTAAAACGCAAGTCGCCAAAACGCTTGCCGATATTTTGGATACGCGCCTCATCCGTTTGCAATGCTACGAAGGGCTTGACGTGAACGCGGCGGTGTACGAATGGAACTATACGCGCCAGATGCTGCACATCCGCATGCTCGAAGCCACCGGCGCGGCGCGCCCCGACGCGCAAAAAGAAATTTTTGGCGCGGAGTTTCTCATCAAGCGCCCGCTCCTCCAAGCCATTGAAAACAATTTGCCGCGCGCGCCGGTGCTCCTCATTGACGAGATTGATCGCAGCGACGAAGAATTCGAAGCGTATCTCTTGGAACTCTTATCCGATTGGCAAATCACCGTCCCTGAAATCGGCACGCTCAAAGCCGCGCACGCGCCCGTCACCATCGTCACCTCCAACCGCACGCGCGAAGTGCACGATGCCTTGAAGCGGCGCTGTCTGTATTTTTGGATTGACTATCCCAGTTTTGAAAAAGAATATCGGATCGTCCTGACCAAAGTCCCCGCCGCGCCGGAGCGATTGGCGCAGCAGGTCGTGACCTTTGTGCAAGAACTGCGGCGGATGGAACTGTACAAATTGCCCGGCGTCGCGGAAACGCTCGATTGGTCTGCCGCGCTCGTCGCGCTCGGCGAGATGGATTTGAGCGAAGGCGTCGTGAACGATACGCTCGGCGCGCTGTTGAAATATCAGGACGATGTAACGAAGGTGCAAGGCGGGATAGCAAGGGAGTTGGTGGAGAGAGCGAGAAGGAATTGAACCGCGAAGACGCGAAGAGCGCGAAGAAATTCTGAATTCTGAATTCTAATTTCTGAATTCGAGTTCGACGATTGAAGATTCTTTGCGTCCTTTGCGTCTTTGCGGTTAGAATTTTCTAATGACCCAAAATCTGCTACTCAAAAACCTCGTGCTCTTTAGCCGCCTCTTGCGCTCGGCGGGATTGGATGTTGGGTCGGGGCAGATGATTGATCTCGCCGCCGCGCTCGAGTATGTTGACATCGGCAAGCGCGAGGATGTTTATGCCGCCGCGCGCGCGCTGTTCGCGCATCGCCGCGCCGACCTCGCGCTGTTCGATCTGGCGTTCCGCCTGTTCTGGCAATCGCGCCGGCTGCCTTCGCTCCCGATGCCGATCGAACCGCATCCCGCGCTCAAGCCCAAGTCGCTGCGCACGTCCGGCGCGACCTATCGCGAAATTCCCGATGCCGACGCGGCGATGCAAAACGCGCCGGCGTCGGAACGCGTGCTGGTCGAACTTCAGCAGACGTTTAGCCCCGCCGAAGTTTTGCGTAAAAAAGATTTCGACGCGTACACGTGGGAAGAAGTCGAGCGCGCCAAGCAAATGATGCACGCGATGACGTGGCGCGTCGGGCTGCGCCGGACGCGCCGCAAAATCCGCGTCGCGCGCGGCACGCATCTCGATATGCGCCGCGTCATTCGCCGTAACTTGAAATACGGCGGCGAGATTCTCGAACTCGCGTGGAAGGAAACCCAATTCAAGCCGCGCCCGCTCGTCGTGCTGTGCGACATCAGCGGCTCGATGGAACGCTATTCGCGGATGCTGTTGCATTTCATCCACACCTTGTCGAATGGATTAGAGCGCGTCGACGCGTTTTTGTTTGGCACGCGGCTGACGCGCATCACGCGGCAGATTCAGCGGCGCGATATTGATCAAGCCATCGGCGAAGTCGTCAAGGTCGTGGACGATTGGGGCGGCGGCACGCGCATCGGTGACGCGATCAAGACGTTCAATCAACGCTGGGCGCGGCGCGTCGCGGCGCGCGGCGCGGTCGTGCTGATCATCAGCGATGGTTGGGATCGCGGCGATGTCGAAATCTTGCGGCGCGAGATGGAGCGCTTGCAGCGCAATTGCTTTCGGCTGATCTGGCTGAATCCGCTGCTCGCCGCGCCGGATTATCAGCCGCTGACGCTCGGCTTACAAGCCGCGCTGCCGTACGTAGACGACTTTTTGCCCGCGCATAATCTCGCGAGTCTGGAAAGTTTGGGACGCGTTTTGTCGCGGGTGGAGGAGAAAAGACCGGCGAGATGGGGTAAATCCCAAATCCCAAATCTCAAACTCCAAAATCCAAATCCCAAACCCCAATTTCCAAATTCTAAATTCCAACATCCAAATTCCGAAATCCGCAATCCGAAATCCGAAATTGAATGAGGGGGAGAACCCTATGGCAGACCAAACCACAACGCCTGAACTGACCGAAGTCAGCGAAGCCGAAATCGCCGTGCACTGGCGCGAGGAAGAATATTTTCCGCCGCCGGCGTCGTTTATCGCGCAAGCGAATATGACCGACCCGGACATTTTCAAACGCTTTAGTCTGGAAAATTTTCCGGAATGTTATAAAGAGTACGCCGACTTGCTGACGTGGTACCAGTACTGGCACACCACGCTCGACACGAGCGACGCGCCGTGCTGGAAATGGTTCGTCGGCGGAAAGATCAACGCGAGTTACAATTGCGTGGATCGCCATTTGCCCAAATACAAAAACAAAGCCGCGCTCGTCTTTGTGCCCGAACCGGAGGACGAACCGCACGTTTCGATCACCTATCAAGAACTGTACGTGCGCGTCAACGAAGTCGCGGCAGTCCTGCGCGATTTCTGCGGGCTCAAAGCCGGCGACCGCGTCACGATCCATATGCCGATGGTGCCCGAACTGCCGATCACGATGCTCGCGTGCGCGCGGCTCGGCGTGATTCATTCGGTCGTCTTTGGCGGCTTTAGCGGCAAAGCGTGCGGCGACCGCATCGCGGATTCGGCGAGCCGCGTGCTCATTACGATGGACGGCTATTGGCGCAACGGGCAGTGGAGCGACCACAAAGAAAAAGCCGACATCGCGCTCAAGGGCGCAGAAGAACAAAACGTGCAGGTCGAAAAAGTTTTGGTGTGGCGGCGTTATCGCGGCGTATACAAATCGCAGACGCCGATGGTCGAGCGGCGCGATTATTTTGTGGACGATTTGGTCAAACAGCACGCGCGGAAAATTGTCGAGCCGGAAAAATTGCCGGCAGAAGCCGTGCTCTTTTTGATGTACACCAGCGGCACGACCGGCAAGCCGAAGGGCGCGCAGCACAGCATCGGCGGATATTTGGCGTACGTCGCCGGCACGTCGAAGTTCGTGCAGGACATTCATCCCGAAGATGTGTATTGGTGTATGGCGGACATCGGTTGGATTACCGGCCATTCGTATATCGTTTACGGACCGCTCGCGCTCGCGGCGACGAGCGTCATCTACGAAGGCGTGCCGACATTTCCGGACGCGGGTCGTCCGTGGCGCATCGCCGAGCGGCTGAACGTCAACATTTTTCACACCGCGCCGACCGCGATTCGCGCGTTGCGCAAAGCCGGACCCGACGAGCCGCGCAAATACAATCATCAGTTCAAGCATATGACGACGGTCGGCGAGCCGATCGAGCCGGAAGTGTGGCGGTGGTATTATCACGA
>JACQGS010000054.1 GCA_016199405.1 Chloroflexota bacterium
CCTCTCCGACAAACTGCTAGACATCAAGAAAACCATTTGGAATTCAGACTTTCGAAGTCTCCGAGACTTCGGAAGTCTTAAGCAGCAATTTCCAAAAGCAAATCTTAACGTCTATAGCAGGTTGTCGGAGAACGCCAGAGAAACCCGTTTTCTTGCCTATGCAGCGTGAAATCAAGCGGGAAAACGCAGAAAACGGGTTTCTGAGTTGATCTCTCCGACGACTGCTAGGTGTGACACAATGGCTGAGTCGTTACACTCGCCGAAAATAAAACGAGGCATTCCGGGTTACCCAGAATGCCTCGTCTTTTTTTGCATTGCGAATTCAAACCCGCAGATCAATGATTCGCCGATGAAATTCCTGCAGCTCGGGTGAGGGTTCGATCTCCATTTCTTTTTTCAGAATTGTTTTCAGATGCTCGTACGTTTCCAGCGCGGCGGCGCGGTTGCCCATTCGCAGATACGTTTTCATCGTACCTAGCCACGCGGCTTCGAGAAAGGGTTCTTCGATGCAAACCTTATCGAAGGTGCGTAATGCTAATGCAAAATCCCCCATCTCTGCGTGGGCTTGCGCCAAAGACAGCAATGCATAGAGGTACGCCTTTCTCAGACGCTCGCGTTCGATGATCACCCACTGCGCCTCGAACCGCGCGAGGTAATCCCCGTGATAAAGTTCAAGCGCTTGTTGCAGGCGCGGGACGCGTGCGCGCGATGTTGACGCTCGACTCGCTTCTGCCAGACCGCGTTCAAATTCGTCAACGTCAAACCAAAAATTCTCCGGCGTGAGCGCGTACCAGCCGTTCGCAAGCGTGACCGGACAGAGCGCCTTGCGGATGCGCGAGATCGTGAGACGCAGGACCGCATCGGCGCGCGCCGCCGATAAATCTTGCCAGCACAATTCCCATAATTCCTCGCGCCGTGCGCCTTGTGGATGACGCGAAAGCAGAAAAAGAAAAACCTCCCTGACTTGGGGACGCAACGCGTTAACCTCTGCGCCGCCGAGAGTGAATCGTTCTTGACCTAAGGTGAAAACTTGAAGGACGGGGGCGGTTCTAGGTCTAGCCGCCGGCGGCAGATAGTGAACTTGAGGAAGGCGAACGCGATCCAGTATGCGCTTGAATTTGACTCCAACCTGATCGAGCGTTGCCGCGAGTCTCAACGTGATTTCCGCTCGGCGTCCTTCCACGACCAAGAAATGATCGTATCCCAGCAAATCAATCAATTCAGATGTCCGCATCAAATGCGGAATGGCTTGGTCGGATTGACCTAACAAATTCAAGACGTGCGCTAGATTGAACTCGGCGATTGCTTCCAGGTGCCGATTACCTCCCTGTCGAAAGATAGACGCGGCATCGGGGAGCATCTGGATTGCATTATCCAAACGACCTTGATCCGTCGCGAGGAGTCCCTGAGTGAGTTTAACCAGACCGAGATCTGCTGATGACGCACTTGGCGTGAGACTTTCTGCTGCCGACTTAATCCATTCATGTGCACGGGCGAACTCTCCCATCAAACGATAGCAATCCGCCGTGGCGATTTTGCTGTAGAGGACGATGTTGGCATCATGCGTCTGTTGTGCCACCCGCAGACTGTCACCATAGTACTGCAATGCTTGTGGATAGTCGGTGTTGTCACGGTGCAAATCCCCAAAGGTTCCGAGAACAATGGCTTCAGCGCGCAGCGCACTGGACACACGCGCCCTCTGGAGGGCGTCCCGCAAAACCATTTCGGCTTGTTGGGTTTCGCCCTTCAGGCAATACAAGTATCCCAGATTGTTCAGCGTCATCGCTGCCGCGTTTGGATCCTGCAGACGTTGCCACAAACTGAGTGTTGCGCTGTGAAACTCAAGAGCTTTTACGAGTTGACCGCTGGCGCGGGCAGTCATACCTAAATCATGATAGACGTTTGCTTGCCTGACAAGATCCTCTGTTTGAAGAAAGAGGTCCCGCGCCTGAGTTAAATCCGCGAGTGCGACTGAGAGTTCACCTAGATAATATTCAGAAATGCCGCGCATATGCAGATTTGCCGCGCGCAATCGCGTGAGTTGGGGGTGATCAAGTTCGGAGAGCAGAGCAGCAATTTTTTCACTCAGTCCGATGCACTCGCGGTACCGCCCGAGAATTCTCAGGGCGTCGCCTTCCCACAATAACTTGTCGACTGCCGCCGCGTGGTCGTTGGTTTGGATGAACATCTCGGCGGCGCGGTCAAAATACAGCAGCGCTTTATCCATATCGCCGCGGTAAAAAAAACTCTTGGCTTGCAGACTCAATAACTGAGGACGCAACTGTACGACTGGCGGTGGAATCGCATCCAACCAGGTGGTCATCGTCGAGACCTGCGAATTCGAGCGCAGGGATTCTTCGGCGGATTCCAACGCGCGCGCGGCGTCCTCGGTGCGTCCCAATGATAGATAAATCTCGACGACGCGTTCCCATTGTGATTGTTGGGCATAAAGCCGAGCGCACGCCAGTGACAGTTGCACGTGCCAATCCGGTTGGTCGTGGCGCAAACGTTCTCTGAGGAAATCGCGAAAGAGCGGGTGATAGGTGTACAGGTCTTGACCGCCCAGCCGCGTCAGGAAAAGTTGCTGGTTCTCAAGAACCCGCAGGTTTTCGCGGGCATTGCTTAGGCGCGGGAGAGAATCCAACATTTCGGGCGAGAGCGGATCGAGAATGGAAGAGCCGAGCAAAAAATGACGCAAGTCTTCCGATTGACGCGCCAAGACCTGCTCGGCTAAATATTCGTACACGAGTCCGGCTGCAGCGGGCGCCGTGATCGCGCTTTCTACCAATGCGCGCCAACCGGCTTGATGCCCCATTAACAGCAGCGCGCTGATCCAGCCATCCGTATATTGCGCCAATTCTTGGGCGCGCGCATCGGAAATCGTCAGATCAAAATTTTGTTGGACCAACGCCTGAATTTCCGGCGCGGTAAATTTGAGTTCATGAATGCTGATGCCGCTCATCTGACCCCGCGCAATCAATAGCGCTTGATCCGGAATGCGCAGCAAGGTCCGCGAATCGATATAGAGATGACAATTCTCCGCCGCATTCCGGATCAACTGCGCGACCAGTTGGTCAATCAGAGGATTGTGAATCGCATGATAATCATCCAGCACGATCGCCAGATGATCCGGCAGACGAAAGAGATCATTGGCAATCAGCGCGATCACCGGCTGAAACGATTCCACCGCATCGCCGGCGCGCTCGAGCGCGGCTAGCGCGGCGGCGCCGAATTCGGGAATGTGCACCCGCACCGCCGCAATGAGATAGCGGAGAAACGTATGCGGCGCGTTATCAAACTCGTCGAGCGCGTACCAGGCGACTGGGAAATCGGCTTCATGCGCGAAATCAATCAGCAGACTGGTCTTGCCGTAGCCCGCCGGCGCGGTGATGAAAAAGATTTGCGCGTCGAGGGCGGTATGCAACGTGTCGAGCAGGCGCGGCCGCCGCAGCAACTCATCCCGGCGAGGCGGCAGATGCGTCTTGGCAATGATTAACGGAGATGGATCGACCCGCGGTGCGGAAGATGGATTCATGAGAAAAACTCGAACGTAAATTCAATCGTCAAAGACTAGCGGCGGATCGTCCGCAATATTGGCGGTGATCATCGCGCCTCCACGGGCACCCACGCCGTGATGCGCGTCCCCGCGCCCGGGCGCGAATCGATTTCCAATCTGCCGCCCAAAAGCCCCAGCCGCTCCTCGATTCCTAACAGACCGATGCCGGTCGTGCCCGCGCCGCCGCCGCGTGGTCGCTGCGCCATGCCTTGTCCATCGTCTTGCACGGAAAAATAAAGCATGCGCTCGCGCGTATTCAATTCGACCGAAACTTGTTTCGCATGCGCGTGCTTGAGAATATTCGTCAACGCTTCTTGCAGAAAACGATAGAGCGTCGTTTTCGCCGGATCGGAGAGTTCCGGAATTTCGATGCTGGGAAAAGCGACCGGCAGCCGCGTCCGCCGCGTAAATTCCGCGCAATGCTCGCGCAAGACCAGATCGAAGCTGGCCGCATCGAGCGCCGGCGGGCGCAGCGCGCGCGCGAGCCGACGCACGTCTTCCAACGTGGTGTTCGCCATGTCGACCACGTCTGCCATTTGGGCGCGCAACGTTGCCGGCTTTTTCGGCAGATCGGATTCGATCATCGCCAAGCCGATCGTGAGCGCGGTTAGGGTTTGCCCGGCTTGATCGTGCAATTCGCGCGAGACGCGCGCGCGTTCGCGCTCTTGCGTATTGATCGCTTGATGCGCGAGCAAGCGCAAACGATTGCGCTGATCGTTGATTTGATCGAATAGCCGCGCGTTTTGCATTGCCGCCGCGGCTTGCGGCGCGAGCGCCTCGACCATGCGGATGTGCTCGGCGGTAAAAAATCCCGGCGTCGCTTTGTCGCACGACAGCATGCCCAAGATTTCGCCGCCGGCAATCAGCGGCACGCCCAGCCAGTTGCGAATTTTCTCGCCTTCCGCCAAGCGGTGATTCCAACCCGGATCCAAGTGCGTGTCGGCAATCGTAACGCTCTCCCGCGCGGAAAAAAGGTGGCGCAAGTGCGGCAAGGTCTTTACATCTAACGTGATCGCGCGAATCACGTCCGGATTGCTCCAGCCGGTGTACCCGGCGGCGGCGACGACGACGAGCCAATCGCCGCGTTCCAAAAACATGACATTCGCGCCGTCGTAGGGCACCAAGACGCGCAGTTCCGAAAGAAAAGAATGGAGCACCGTTTGCAAATTCAAACTCGCCGAAAGCGCGCTGCCGGCGCGGCGCAAGGTTTCGGCGATTTGCCGCGCGCGCTGTTCCTGTTCAAACAGACGCGCGTTCCGCACCGCGCCGGCGGCTTGCGTCGCCAACAGCGCCAACAACCGTTCGTCGGCTTGGGTAAAGACGCGGGGCGATTCTTGATCTTCCGCGAGTTGAAGCACGCCGATCAATTCGCCGGCGTACAACATCGGCGCCCCGATCGCCGCGCGCAAATTGACGCGTGCGGTTTTCGCCCAGCGATGTTCCCACGTTGCGTAATCCGTCACGCGCACCGGCGCGCGTAACTGCGCGACGCGTCCGCTTAACCCTTCGCCTATCTTTATTCGCATGCCCCGGTTGGTTGGAATACGCGTCGTGTAGGTAATTTCCAGTTCTTGTTGCGCCGGGTCGTAGTGGAACATCGCGCCGTTCGACGAGCGGAGAAGATGTTCCGCGCGTTCGACAATCGTCTGCAAGAGTTTGGGCAAATCTTGAAGCTCGGCAAAATCGCGCCCGACTTCGTACAGCGCTTGAAATTCACTCGCGCGCCGGGCTAGTTCAACTTCTGCGCGTTTGCGTTCGGTGATGTCGATCAGCATCGCGATGGCGACCGGCTCTTCAAAGAGCGGGACTGCTTCCATCGAGAGCAGTCCATAAATAATTTCGCCGGTTTTGCGGCGGAAACGCCCCTCGACGTTGCGGACGCTGCCCGTCTCACGCAATTGGGCGATCACGCCATCCCGGTCGCGGGGATCCGCCCACAGATCGATTGCCGAACTTTGCATCAACTCCTCACGCGTGTACCCAAAGAATTCCGCGTAACGCTCGTTCATATCAAGAAAGCGGCCCGTCCGAATTTCGCCAATGCCGATGCCCGCCGGATTGGCGTGGAAAAACTTGGAAAACTTTTGCTCGGATTTGCGCAGTTCTTCTTCGGCGAGCTTGAGCGCGGTAATATCGCGCCCCACGCCTTGAATTTCGACGACCACGCCGTTTTCATCGAGCAACGCGCGATCGATCCATTGCCGCCACCGCACGGTGCCGTTCGGCGCTTCATCGCGGAATTCGTACGTCTGGATGGGAGTGGCTACGCTAAACGCATCCACGAAATGCCGCAATTGCGCGCGCTGTTCGCCGGCGCGTTGCTCGACGAAATTCGTGCCGATCAATTCTGCCGGCGTCTTGCCGAACAGCCGGCTGTACGCGGCATTCACAAACGTCAGCGTGCCGTCCGGCGCATAGCGCGTGATCATTTCGCCGGCATCCTCCACCAACGCGCGATAACGCGCTTCGCTGGCGCGCAGGGCCTCTGCTGCGCGCTGGCGGTTCGTAATGTCGCGCGCATTGACGATTAAGCCTTGAATGAGCGGATGCGTCAGTTGATTGTTGCCGCGCAATTCGTACGCGCGATAATCGCCGTCTTTGTGGCGCACGCGTAATTCCATCCGCACGGGCGCGACCCCGCCTTCCGCGAGGCGTTCTTGCAGCGCATGAATCGCCGCGGGGACATCATCGGGATGAACCAGTTTCAAAACACTCTCCCCGGTCAATTCGTCCGGCGCGTATCCCAGCAAATGTTGAATCGAGGGGCTGATGTAGCGCAGGGTCGCATCGGGTTGGATCACCGCGATCAAGTCATTGCTGTACTCGGTGAGCGCGCGAAAATAATCGGCGCTGTGTTCCTGCGCGCGGCGCGTGGCGGGATCATGAATGCCCGGATGAGGTTCGGTGAGCGCGCGCCACATCTGATCGAGGAAAACCTTGAAGCGATTGGATTGGGGCATACATTCTTTAGAAATGCTCGCCAGGGGGAATGATGGAAGTTGGATCAACCGTCTTGCGCGTCGCATCCCAAACGCCAATCTTTATTCGCTGTCCATCCGCATATTCGAGAAGGTCATAGCGACGGTAGATTTGAAGCAACAGATTCAAGGCGCGGCTGACACCTTTCGGAGAGATGAGCAGAGAATAAATCGGCTGTGCGACCTGGCTATAGCCGTGCAGTTGGCTTAGATCACGCAATGTTAGCGTCGTCACTTTGCATTCGACCAAGGCAAGTTTGGCGTTCTTGCTTCGCACGACTCCCGTCACATCAACGTTGATTTCGTATGTTTCATAATTCGGGAAGAAAGATTCCATTCCTTCGCGTTCCAAAAACCGACTCAGTGTGATGCGCGAAGTGTCAGCGACGAGGATACCGGATTTTGGAAATCTCTCTTTCAGCACACTTTCAAGCCATGCCCGAACATCAGTATACATGGCGCGTTCGTTAGTGTATTCGCGCTCTGAATTATTCCGATTCAACTTCCAACTCCTCGTTCACATCTTGCACGAGCGGTTTACTACTGGAAGTTTTGACGCATTGTTTGCATCCGAGGGCGAGGCAAATCTGCCAATACGCGTCAAAGTGTTTCCCACGCACACGCGTGGGCAATGCCGCGTTTTTCTCTTCGGGATGTTTTTTCTTTTTGTGGATGCGGCGAATGTCCGGGTTTGGGTTGCACTTGATCGTTCTGGATCGTATCTTGCGATCTTGACGCGCGAATTTCCTGAGAGTTTCGTTCTTGTACTTGATCGTAAATCCAATAGGTTCGAATGCTTGAGCAAATATTTTTACTTGATGCTCGCGCGACCAATGACTGCCGCCTTGCGGCTCGCGTGTGTTGGAATGGCCCCATTGAATCAGTTGAACTGAAACATTGAGTTTTTGTTGAAGGAGAGCGCAAAGTTGAAGCGGCAAAATCCAGTTGTGATTGTGCACTTCCAAATAAACGCGGCGGCGTCCGTCAATGTAACGGTTGCTATCGCGAATAAAGCCGCCGACATCGGCAACGCCGCGCATAAACTCAATTTGTATGGCGCGGGGAGCATTCATAATGCTGGCGGGCACTTGGAATTCCCGATACGACTTGCGTTTGCCCAAATGATATTGAAGGTTACGCCAAGTCACCGGATGCTGAAGAAAACGGACGGAGAACACAAACAGGTTGCCCGACTGCTCGACCTTGACGAAAGACTCCACCAATTCTTGAATTCGATCACGAATACGATTCACGCCAAGTTGCAAGTACAATTCTTGGTCGTATCCCGCAACTTGAAGACTTTTAAAAGGAAACTCGATGACGATGCCGCGTTCAGAACCGTGATCGTACAATTGTCCACGCATGACGATCAAGCCCAGCAAATACGCGACATCTTCGTCCAGGAAGTTTTCGGTGATCATTTGCATCCCTCTCGCGCAGTGGATTACTCGGCAGGTTTTTTGAAAATCAAAATGTATTCGTGGGCTTTGTTAATCCGGAAAACATACGGATAGCCCAGTGGTCGCATATTGTTATACTCGTGCCGGCGATCCCAAATGATGAGGTCGTCGTAAATGAAGCCGACTTCTATCATCTTCCGCGCCAAGTCAGAATGGAACGGGTAGAATTTATCTTTTTTTCGCAAATCCATCACGATGACGGCGCAGTATTTTTGCTTTTTGAGAGATTGAAAGACGACCCGAAAAATATCGGTGAGGGCGCCAAGAAATTCTCCGTAATCGGCAATCTTGCCCAAGTCCTGCGTCGCGTCGCCATAATGCCGGGTTTCCTTATAGTCCGCCGTTCGCTTTTGAAGCAAAACGTCCCAGTACGGCGGCGAAGTAATGACGAGATCAATTGATTCCGGCTTGACGTATTTGAGTAGGTGTCGCGCATCGTCGCAATAGATGCGACTCGCGCTGGCTTTAGTGTTAAAGAGAAGGCGTTGCCCAAGCCGCTCGGTAGCAATCCCGGTAAACTTTTGGGAGAGCTCAATTCCAATGCCGGTCTTGTCACTCCGATCCGCTGCAATGATCGTTGTGCCAACTCCAGCAAAAGGGTCGAGAATCATTGAGTCACCTGCTACTGTGAAGCACTCAATCAACCGATGGACAAGCTGCAAAGGGAAGATGGCTGGATGTCCCAATTCCACTTCCTCCTTGGATTTCTTAATGTCGCTCCAAACGCTAATCGAATTCTTTGTCCACGATCTACCATCGAGATCGTTTGCTCTTCGGCCGCTCCTCAAAGTTTCTTTTTCTTCGACGACCGAGATGTCTTGAACCAAAAAATCAGATTGCGCTTCTTTCGCTCTTTTCACGGTGCCTCCTTGAATGAAAGCAATAGAAATTATACCACGAGCAGAAAGTTAGGTAAAGGCATTGCGGCTTTGGGGTTTCTGTGTATAATCCGCCGTATGCCAACCATCGAACCGATTCAAACACTCGCCGCAAAAATTTCCGCCAACGTCAGCCGCGTGATTCTCGGCAAGCACAATGAGATTGAACTCGTGCTGACGGCGCTCTTGTGCCAAGGGCATGTTTTGATCGAAGACGTGCCCGGCGTCGGCAAGACGATGCTCGCGCGCGCCATCGCGAAATCGTTGGGCTGTTCATTCAAGCGTCTGCAGTTTACGCCGGATATGCTGCCGAGCGATGTCACCGGCGTGAGTCTCTTTAATCAAAAGACGCGCGAATTTGAATTTCGCCCCGGTCCGATCATTTCGCAAATCGTCCTGACGGATGAAATCAATCGCGCGACGCCCAAAACGCAGAGTGCGCTATTGGAAGCGATGGAGGAGCGCCAAGTCAGCGTCGACGGCGTGACGTACCCGATGCCGCATCCCTTTCTCGTCATCGCAACGCAAAATCCGATCGAGTACGAGGGCACGTTCCCATTGCCGGAAGCGCAACTCGACCGGTTTATGCTGCGCGTGCATCTCGGTTATCCCTCGAACAAGGATGAAACCGCGATGCTCGACGCGCAGCAACATCGCCATCCGATTCAAGATATCGCGCAGATCGCGAGCGCGGAGGAACTGACCGGCGCGCAGAGCGCGGTCAAAGCGGTCTACGTCGATGCGTTGGTGAAAGAGTATATTCTGGCGTTGGTCGAGGCAACGCGCAAGCATCCGGATATTTATTTGGGCGCAAGTCCGCGCGGCTCGCTCGCCTTGTACAAAACCGCGCAAGTGCGTGCGGCAATCGAGGGCCGCGATTTTGTGATCCCCGACGACATCAAAGTCCTCGCCGAGTCCACGCTGGCGCATCGCGTCATCGTCAGCCCCGCCGCGCGGCTCAAGAACACCGATGCGCGCGCGGTGATCCAGGAGCTGTTGAGTTCGGTCGCAGTGCCGGGGTCGCGCGCTTCAATCTAACCGCAAAGAACGCAAGAGCGCAAAGAATTTCAAGGATCGTTTTGCGTCAAAATAGATCGACACGTTTTATTGACAGGGGATTTTCAGTGAACAAAATATTCTCCCATTCATGCGAAACGATGTCGGAACTGAGCGATAATAGTGTATCGCTTACGGTAACCTCGCCTCCTTATTGGAACGCGATTGATTACGCCAGCCACGCGTTGGACAAGGAAGAAAATTATCGAACCCGGGCTTACGACAACGGCTACAACGAATATTCCGTATATCTTGACTGGCTGGAGAAAATTTTTACTGAGAGTTTGTGAAAATAACCTGCTTGACGTCACATTCAGACACAAACGCACACCTTCGGCTTTAATCAACCCGCGCACGCGGAATTGGAGCAAGCCGTGACGACTCCGCGCTTGGGCATTCACGCATTCACTCGTCGCGGCGCGGAGTCGATCGGTCGCCTTCGCTTCGGGCGTGGTCATGCGTGCCCGCCACTCCGCCAGAGCGGGCGAGTTCGTCGGCAGCGCGAGTGCCGGATCACGATTGGGGTTCTTCGGTGCGGGCACGGGCGCCAAGACCCGGACCTGTTTGGCGGCCCCGGCTTCAATCGCCGGTGTGCTGACAAAGCTACCGTCCATCAGCCAATCGGCGGGCAAGTGGTCACACCGCTCTTGGACTTGATCGATCATCGGTTCCATTTCGGACGGGTCACTCCCCGCGTTCGTCACGTCTACGCCGGTAATCACCCGGTGGGCGGTATCGGTCGCAAACTGGACGTTGTACGCCGGACGAAAGCCACCATCGGGCATCTTCATGACGCGGGTTGCCGGGTCGGTACTGGACACGCGCGCTTCGCCGCGCTCGGCCACGGGTTTGGCCGCCTGCGCCGCAGGCATTTCGGCGAGTGCCGTTTCCAGTCGTTCCACCCGTTCGCGGGCGGCACGTTCCTGCGCCGCCTGTTCGCGTGCCGTGATCTCCTCCGCGTCCGCGGCATGCGGTTCTTCTAAACTGGCGAGCAGGGCTTGCGCTGCGGTCAGGCACTTTGCGAGCGTGGCTTGCCGATGAAAGGAGGCCGCCCCCGCACTGGCACGGACGCGGATTCCGTCTTGGGCGATGTGTTCGAATTCGACCAAGCCGGCATGGCACAAGCGTCCCAACACCTGGGTCAAGTCGTCCAGGGCTTGGCGGTGTTTGATCCTGAAATCGCTGAGCGTATGATAGTTCATGGAGACACCGCCGCACAGCCAGATGTA
>JACQGS010000062.1 GCA_016199405.1 Chloroflexota bacterium
CCCTACATTCCACCCGCCAATCACCCGTGGCGACGTTTCAAGTTGAGCAAGAAAACTTTACAACCCAATCCGCCGAGGTGACATTTCTATTTGGCAGAAAGGGGTGACATTTCTATTTGGCACTAACATGAAGCCACCGTCGGTCGGCTCGATTACTCTGCGTTGCCTGTATCCGGCGCGACCTGGGATGATTTGGATCCATTATACTGCAAACGGGTAGGTTTTTTACTTTTGCCCAAGCGTAATTGAGCGTGACGAAAAGTCAAGTTTCAGCCCGTTTGGAGTATAGAGTTCCATCGCTTGAAACAAGTGATCCACGATCGGGTCGCGGTAGGGACGGTCATTACTGACCGCCCCCCGCTCGGATCCGGACGAGCGGAATTACCGCATCCGGCTCTTGCCGCAGGTGATGACGACTCGTCGTGGCGATTATCTCGATGCACGATTCGTCGTAGACGCTCCAGCGCCGCGTTCATGCCTCATCCGGCTCTGTGTCCGGAGCATGGGACTCTGAAGCACCTTCCCTTTGGCTGGTCGCCTTCCCTCCATCCCCTCCGCACCTGTTTTCATTCCAGGTTTGTTCGGAGACTTCTCAGGTACTATGCAACCATCCGACTGCCTGGATTCGTGCACCCTCGGCGTGCGTCCTAAGACTTCCCGAGGCGTCCCACCGCCCAACTTGCTCAACGGGCAAATCCAGGCTCTCCCGGTTCCCGCACAAGATGTTTCCGTGCATGTTCGGGGTCTTCGACCGCGCAGAGCCTACGCCCATCTTGCGTTGACGATGAGTGCAGTGTTGCCTTCCGAGAGTCATGAGTCCGTCGGCGCTCTGAAGTTGAGTCTCTTTTCACGGCTCAATACCCGTCCTGTACGTTCCCCTGTCAACGCTTCGCCCAGGCGATTACTCGCCCGCACGCATGACTTGGGGTCAATCTGGTTCGCTAGACCTTGACTGTTTGGGACTTGCACCCTATTACACCTTGCCGGTTTTGACCGGCGCACCATGGAGATGAGACTCTTTTGGAATTGAGCGACCTGGAAATCGCCAAAGCGCTAGGTTTGGTCCAAGCGGACGGCGAAGCGCGGAATCCGACTGTTGCGGGGTTGCTTTTGCTGGGAAAAGAACAATCCCTGAACCAGCATTTGCCAACGCATGAGGTTGCTTTTCAGGTGCTCCGTCATGGTAAAGTCGAGGTGAATGATTTCTTTCGCGCGCCGCTCGTCAAGATTAGCGAGATGATCTATGAACGATTTCGTGCCCGTGTTCAGGAGCAGGAATTCATTTTGGGTATGCTCCGCGTAGGGATTCCTGATTATGGCCACCCCTCGTTTCGTGAGGCGGTTCACAACGCGCTGATCCACCGCGATTATTCGCGGTTGGGCACCGTGCATATTCAGTGGTATGAAGATCGCATCGAAGTCAGCAATCCTGGCGGTTTTGTCGAAGGGGTACGGCTCGACAATCTTTTGACGGTGCCGCCGACACCACGCAATCCACGTTTAGCCGATGCCTTCAAGCGAATTGGGCTGGTCGAGCGGACTGGACGCGGGATCGATACGATATTCGAGGGACAGTTGCGGAATGGGCGTCCTGCGCCAGATTATAGCCGTTCGAACGACGCGGCGGTCATCATCGTCCTGCCAAGCGGATCGGCGAATTTAGACTTTGCGCGATTTGTAATCGAGCAGGAACAAGCCGGACGACGGTTGGGGTTGGACGATTTACTAATCTTGAACGAGATTCAGCGCGAGCGGCGCATCGACTTGGCACGGGCAATGGAATTGACGCAGAAGCCAACTGCCCCGGTCCGTTCCAGTCTGGAGCACTTGGTAGAACTGGGCTTGATTGACGCACGCGGGGAGAAGAAAGCGCGCGTCTATCATTTCTCGCCAGCGGTCTATCGAGCATTGGGCTTGTCGTCGGCTTACGTTCGCATGCGCGGGTTTGAGCCGATCCAAGTCGAAGCGATGGTGACGCAATTCGTTCAGGCACACGGCAAGATCACTCGGGCGGAGGCAGCTGAATTGTGCCATTTGTCTGAACCGCAGGCATATCGTTTGCTGAAAGAAATGTCCGGACGTGGAATGCTGAAACAGGTTGGCAGAGGGCGCGGCTCATATTACGAACGTGTCGAAAAAACGCACGGATGATGCAAATAAACGCACGCGTGCGATTCTCGAACACACGCGCGCGTTTTCTAAAGAGAGCAGATTTGAAGGGGCAAGCGTCCTCTAACGCCGCTTTTCGGGCGAAAACGCGCTAGAGCGCGCTCCCCCTTTATGAAATTGTGATGTACTGAGACTGCGTGAAGAGCGACCGACTATCGCCAAAGCACATCGAATGATTGTCAATGACGCGGTTGAACGAAACGGAGACCGAGATGAAAAAGACCATGCCCATGCCCAAAGCAAGCTACGCGGATCTTGTCCATCAAATCGTAATGGAATCCGCCGAGCCGCTGCCCTTTGTTGAAATCATGCAGCGCGTGAACGGCATCCTGCGGATTACCACAAAGAACCCCGAAGGCACAATCCGCAATGCCATCAGCCAGAGCCGCTTGATCGTAAATACGGGTGATGGACGCTACGGATGGAAATACCGCGTCATCACCGGCTCGGTCATGCGGCTCAACCTCTCCAAGTCTGATGTCAAGGGTTCGGCGATCAAATTCACCGAAGAAGCGCGCGATATGTTCTGGCCCGCGTTCTTCGAGATTCAAAAACGCAATGAGCGCGAGCCAGTGAAACTGCGATTACCCTCCCGTCAGATCACACGCATCCCACTCGACTTTCTGGGCAAGCGAGAGTGGGGCACCAAGGGGTCGCCCGAATTCTGGAATTGGTTCACATCGCTCAAGGCACGCCCAGACGATGCGCTGATCTTTCGCGTGCTCGACGGCGAAAAGCGTTTGTACGCGGTCGAGTTTCAACCGCGTGCGGCACGCGATGAGCCGGCGATTGCCGCGCGCAACCAGCAGATCGTGGAAGCCACTTTGAAATACTTTCGGCGCACGGTTGCGGGCGCGGCGATCTGGGACATCAGTTCTCATTTGCTCGCGACGGGGCAATACAAGCACCCCGTGCCGCCCGATTCTCTGGAAACGCTATGGACGCGCGATCTCTGGGAACCCGAACTCGCAAAAAAGCCCGTGCGCGGCGGTTGGGTGTACGTCGGACGCGATGATGCGGACTCGATGGTTTCGAGTCTGTTCCACCAAATCGAGGGAGAGGCTGATCGCCGCAAACCGCGCGGAAAAAATGAGAAGAAGGCGCCGCGAATTCCCGAACCCGTTGAGCCAAGTCCCGTCTACCAGCTCAAGGTCACACTTCAGGAGAGCCATCCGGCGATTTGGCGGCGCGTGCAGGTTCCCAGCGATCTGCCGCTGCCGCGCCTGCACGGCGTGCTTCAAATCGTTATGGGGTGGACAAATTCGCACATGCACCAGTTCAAAATGGGCGGACACTATTATCGTATCCCCGAGCCGGAATTCGATGAACCGAATGTTGAGAACGCGCGCCAAACGCGCTTGAATCAAATCGCGCCCAACGCCAAGAGCCGTTTCATCTATGAGTACGATTTCGGCGACGGTTGGGAACACGCGATCGTCGTCGAAAAGATTATGCCGCCGGAAAAAGGCATCGAGTACCCGCGCTGTATCGCCGGCGAACGCGCGTGCCCACCCGAGGATGTCGGCGGCGTGTGGGGCTATCACGATTTTCTCCAGGCATTTCGCAATCCGAAGCATCCTGAGCACGCCGAGTTGGTTGAGTGGGCGGGCAAGAAATTCGATCCCGAACGCTTCGATTTGAGTGGCGTGAATGGGATGTTGAAACTTTATCCCGCGTGGAGGGATGAGGAATGAAGCAGGTGCGCCGCGCGCTGAATCGTTTGGAAAGTTTGCTTTATGAAGAGGGTTTCTGAGACCAAAGTATTCATCACGACGACAGACGCATCCTGCGATGAGTGTGGCGAGCAACTTGGTAGAAAAGCATGGATCACCCTGATCGGAAACAAGGGTACCCTCTGCTTGAGCTGCGCCGATCTGGAACATCTCATCTTTCTTCCCGCCGGCGATGCCGCGCTCACCCGGCGCGCTCGCAAGCACTCGACGTTATCGGCGGTTGTCTTGCAGTGGAGTCGGACGCGCAAGCAATATGAACGGCAAGGACTGCTCGTCGAAGCGCACGGACTCGAACAAGCCGAACAGGAATGCCTCGCCGACAGCGAGGCGCGAACGCGGCGCAGAGAACGCGAAGCCGCGCGCCGAGGGGAACTCGACCACGAGTACGTAGCGCGCTTTGCGGCGCGCGTGCGCGAACTTTTTCCGCGATCTCCGGCGGGCAGAGAAGTGACCATCGCCGAACACGCGTGCTTGAAATACAGCGGTCGCGTGGGTCGCTCGGCTGCCGCCAAGAGTTTGGCAGAGACCGCCGTTCGACCTGCGGTGATCGCGCATATCCGGCACACCGAGACCCAGTACGACGCGCTTTTGGCGCGCGGCTATGAGCGACATGCGGCGCGCGCAGAAGTAGCAGCGGCGATTGATCGCGTGCTGGGTCGGTGGGAAGCGTCAGGAGGTGGTCAATGAAGTCCAAACGAAAATCACGTGAGCCGTCAATGCCAGCCGGGTCGGGCGAGTACCGGCAAGGAATTCGTCAGGCAGACGAAGTCATTACCAAAAATGGCATAGAGATTCTAGCCGACAACTGGCAGCAACTCGCGCTCGACTGGTTTGCCCCGCGCGAGCCCGATCGCAGCGCGTTGGCGCGTTACATCACCGCGAACCGAGATCAAATCGGGGTAGCCTGGGCGCGCGAAATTTTGCGCTTGCAAGTTTTTTTTGGCGTGCCAGATTATAAGCGAATCGTCGAGCACTATGACCGGGCTTTTCGATCCTATCCCCGTTGCGCGCTGATCGAAATGTGGGTCGCCGGATACATCACGCGCACGAGCGGCGATTTCTGGCGCGCGCGGCAAATGTATTGGAACGCTGCCACGGAGTTGCCCTCCTTTGCCAAGCCCCACTACGAATTGGGTTTTATGAACTATCTCCTGGGCGACTTTCCGGGCGCAGTGGAGCGGTTCAATCAAGCGGTGACGCTCGTCGCCGCGAATGACGCCGAGTTGGGTTCGCGCATCTTTTACAACCGCGGTCTGGTACGCATGGCGCTGGAAGAAGATAAACAAGCCGCGATTGCCGACGTAGAAGAGGCGTTGAGACGCAAGCCCGATTATGCCCAGGCGAAAGAAACGTTGCGCGCGCTGAAAGGCAAACACAAGTGGGTACCATGGTAAACGATTCACCCCGAATAGAAATCAGAACGCGTTCGTACCCGACGCACGCCTCGGCAGAGCGTTCTGCCTTGATGGAATTCGAATTTGCCGTCAATGCGCCGGGCGGCAAGGACGCGCCGAGCATGGCAGAAATTGCTTGGTCAACTGGCGACATCCGAAAGGCATTAGCCGACGTGCCGCCAATTGTTCCGCCTCAGGTGCGACGGGAATTCCAGCGCTTGTTGCAACCCTGGCATCCGGGTCGTTACGTGGAATCCTATCGCCGTTCCGGCGGCATCCTGAATCTGTTCACGCCGCCGTGGGGCGAGAAACAAGATGAGAGCTGGAACAACCTGCTGGCGGAATGGAAAGCCAGAACTTTTGCCGACGATAGGAGCCGGCGCGTAGCACTGGCAGAGTTGGAGCAACAGTGGAACAATACACCCCATCCGTTTTTCGCCGGTCTGACACCCGCGCAAGTGATGATCGGTGGCGGACCCCAAGAGGCGAAGCTCGCGGACGAGTTTCTCGCTCACATGGAGCAGACGCTTGCCAAGCAAACATTCGAGGGTGAAGGGGATGGGCTGGTCAAGACCCTGTTGTTGCTACGGGGTTGGCAAGTGGAGCCGCAGCCGAACGGTCAAACACCCATGCAAATCATTCTGGCGGAACGCAGCGGGCTGTTAGTCCGTCGCGCCCATTCGTTATCTGAAACCCATTGATCGCAATCCGGCGTGACTGATCCGGCGTTCATGGAGTAACCGCTCGTGCAAGACCTGATCCTGCAATTACAAAAGCATACTTCGGGCGAAGTCCGTTTCGACCGCATCTCGCGCGTGCTGTACAGCACCGACGCGAGCATTTACGAAATCGAACCGCTGGGCGTCGTGTTGCCGCGCACGCGCGACGATGTCCGCGCGACGCTCCAAATCTGTAAAGAGCATCAGGTCGAGGTGATCGCACGCGGCGGCGGCACGAGCCAAACCGGCGCGTCTCTCGGACGCGGCGTGATCCTCGATTGCAGCAAGTATATGAAACGCGTGCTCGAGATCAACCGCGCAGAAATGTCGGCGCGCGTCGAGCCGGGCGTTGTGGTGGACGAACTGAATGCCGAACTACGCGCGCACGGAATCATGTTTGCGGTGGACGTGTCGCCGGCAAACCGCGCGAACATCGGCGGGATGTGCGGGACGAATGCCGGCGGCTCGCGCTCGATCGTCTACGGCAAAATGGTGGACAACGTGCACGCGCTCACGGTTTTATTGGCAGATGGTCACATCGCGGACGCGCGCGCCTTGTCGAAGGCAGAACTCGCATCGAAACTGACGCTTGAGAATTTAGAGGGGAATGCTTATCGCGCGGTGATGGGGCTGTCCGCAAAGCATCGCGACGAAATTGAAAAACGCTTTCCCAAAATCCAACGGCGCGTCGGCGGATACAACCTCGATGAATATATCAAGCCGCAGCCATTCAACCTGTCCAAAATTCTGATCGGCTCCGAAGGCACACTCGCGGTCACGCTCGAAGCGCAACTAAAATTGGCGCCGCGCCCCCAGCATACCGCCGTGGTGGTCATCCATTTCAAGACCGTGCCAGAAGCGTTGCAAGCCGCGCCGCTGATTTTGCCGCTCGGACCGAGTCAGGTCGAACTCGCCGACAAAGTTCTGCTCGACATGACGCGCGGGCAAATTGAATATGCGCGGCGCATGGCGCGCTTCGTGCAGGGCGATCCGGGCGCGCTCCTCATCGTCGAGTTTTTCGGCGATTCGGAAGCCGAATGCAAAGACAAGCTTGTCAAGCTGGAAGAGACGATGGCACGCGCGCACACGGGCTATGCTTTTACACGCGCGCTCGACGCCAAGTCACAGCAGAATATTTTGGCGGTGCGCAAATCGGGGCTGGGGCTTTTGCTGGGGATGAAAGGCGATCGCAAGCCGATTGCGTTTGTCGAAGATTCCGCGGTTGCGCCGGAAAAACTCGCCGAGTATATTCGGCGGTTTGACGAAATCGTACGCGCACATGACACGAGCGCGGCGTATTACGCGCACGCCAGCGTCGGGCTGCTGCACATCCGACCGCTGATTGATCTCAAGCAAGTGACCGAAGTCGAAAAGATGCGCTCGATCTCGCGCGCGATTTCCGATTTGGTGATGGAATATGGCGGCGCGATCAGCGGCGAGCACGGCGACGGGTTGAGCCGCAGCGAGTACACTGAAAAAATTTTTGGCGCCGAACTCTACGGCGCATTCCAGGAATTGAAGCACACCTTCGATCCGCAGAACTTGCTAAACCCCGGCAAGATCACAAATTCGCAAACCATGATCGAGAATCTGCGCTTCGGATCGGACTATCGCGCGCGACCGGTGAAAACGCATTTCTCGTTCGCGCGGGAGGGCGGGTTCGATCGCGCGATCGAAATGTGCAACGGCAATGCCGAGTGTCGCAAACGTCTGACCGGGACGATGTGTCCGTCGTACATGGTCACGCTCGAAGAGAAGCATTCCACGCGCGGCCGCGCCAACGCGCTGCGCGCGGCAATCCGCGGACATTTGCCCGGCGACGCGCTGACGAGCAAGGAAATGTTTGACGTGCTCGACCTGTGTCTCGAATGCAAGGGCTGCAAAGCCGAATGTCCCTCCAACGTGGATATGGCAAAATTAAAGTACGAATTCCTCGCGCAGTATCTCGCGCGGCACGGCGTGCCTCTGCGCACCTGGCTGTTTGGCAATATTGCGCTGTTAAATCAAATCGGTAGTCGCTTCGCGCCGATTTCCAATTGGGTGATGCAATCGCGCGTGTCGCATTGGATGCTCGAAAAACTTGCGGGCATTGACGCTCGGCGCAGTCTTCCGCCATTTCAGCGCCAAACGTTTGCGCGATGGTTCAAGTCACGGGAAGGTTGGCAGCCCAGCCGCACTGGGCGTGCCCGCAACGGACAGCACGGCTGCCCTCCCACCCATACGAAGAAACAAGTCGCGCTTTTCAACGACACGTTCGTTAATTTCAATTATCCCGAAATCGGACGCGCGGCAGTGAAAGTGCTGGAAGCATTGGGGTACGAGGTTATTCTCGCCGAGCGGAAATGTTGCGGACGTCCGATGATCTCGAAAGGACTGATTGAGCCGGCGAAGGCGAATGCGGCATGGAACGTCGCCGCGCTCGCGCGCTATGCGGAACAAGGGATTCCGATTGTGGGGCTGGAGCCGTCGTGCCTGCTCACGTTGCAGGACGAATATCCCGATCTCGTGGACGATCCGCGCGCGGCCACTGTCGCCGCGAACGCGTTCTTGTTTGAAGAGTTTCTGTGCCGCGAAATGGATGCGGGACGTGTTCCCTCTCCTATTACTTGGGAGAGGGAAGGGATGAGGGCGCCGCGCAAATTCCTCTTCCACGGTCACTGTCACCAAAAAGCACTCGTCGGCTCCGCACCGAGTCTGCGCGTCTTACGCGCGTTGCCGAACGTACAAGTGACCGAAATTGACTCGGGCTGCTGCGGGATGGCTGGTTCTTTTGGATTCGAAAAAGAGCATTACGAAATATCGCAGGCAATTGGAGAACGACGACTCTTCCCGCAGATTCGCCAAGAACCGCAAGCGGAGATCGTTACTGCGGGCGTATCGTGCCGTCAGCAAATCGCGCACGCGACCGGTCGGCGCGCCCGGCACCTTGCCGAGGTTCTGGCAGACGCGCTACCTGAACCCGCTCTGTCGAATCCCTAATCCCCGTACGCCTCAGCCAGCAGATCGATCACATGCATCACGCGCGCGTTCAGCCCCACGCGCGCCAAGCCGCTTTGCAATTGCATCAAGCATCCCGGATTCGCACTGACGATAATCTCCGGTCGCGTCGCCGCGACATTCTCCATCTTTTCAGCGAGCACGCGCCGCGAAAGTTCCGGCTGCGTGATATTGTAAATGCCGGCGCTCCCGCAACACCGATCCGCGTCGCGCATCTCCACCAACTCGATTCCGGGAATTTGCGTGATCAGCGCGCGCGGCTGGGCGCGAATGCCTTGCCCGTGCGCCAGATGGCATGCGTCTTGATAAGTCACGCGCGCGCGAATTTCGCGCGTCGGTTTTTCGATCCCCTGCTCGACCAAAAATTCCGTAATGTCCTTCACCCGCGCGCTGAATGCCTTCGCTCTTTCCGCGTATGCCGGATCATCCCGCATCAAGTCGCCGTACTCTTTCAGCGCGACGCCACACCCCGCCGCGTTGATGATGATGGGGACGACCTCTCCCCCTCTCCCCTCTCCTGTAGGAGAGGGGCTGGAAGTGAGGGTGAACGCGTCGATATTTTTCCTTGCCATTTCTTTTGCGACGGCGCGTTCGCCGGCATGAATCGCGAGCGCGCCGCAACAAATTTGATTCTCCGGAATCACCACCTCAAAGCCATTGCGCGACAACACGCGCACGCTCGCCGCGTTCGTTTCCGCGAACAGCGTGCTCATCACGCAACCGGAAACGAACGCGACACGTCCGCGCCTCCTCCCTCTCCCTTCAAGGGAGAGGGCTGGGGTGAGGGTGATGGTCGCCGGCACGCGCGGCAAAATCGCTTCCGTTGCGCGCAGCGGCGGCGGAATCAAACGCAACGCGCGCGCGAGCGA
>JACQGS010000053.1 GCA_016199405.1 Chloroflexota bacterium
CAGTAGAACTTCTTGCCGCCGGTCCACTTGCCCTCGACGAGCTGCTCGCTCATCGCTTTACCGGTGAAGTAGAGCGAGCCCTGACAGACCGTCGTGTGTCCATGCGCGTTGGTGGAACCGAACGCGTCTTTGGTAAAGCGATTGATGAAATCGCTCCGCCCGCCCTTCAAGCGTCCCCACATGAAGGACATTTGGTTGTTTTTGGGACCCAGGTCGGGATGTTCAGGGTCAATCAGTTTGTCGAGGTCGGACGCGAATTTCGTTTTGAAATCGGCGATGAGTTGCTTTTTCTTGTCCTTGTCCTTCTCGGACGTGATTTTCTTCACCTCGTCCGCCATCGCTTTGGCGACTTTGGGGTCTCGGAGTGCGTACAACTCTTTCAAGCCGGTGACGACGCGATTCTCTTCGCCCGGCACCTTCTCGAACAACTTGCCGCCGTTGGCGATTTCTGCTACCGCCTGGTCGAACGAGATGCTCTGCCATTTGTTCTCGCCGCGTTTTCCCGCGCGCTTTAACACTTTGGTGATGCGGTACGGATCGTACGTCGTCTGAATGCCGGCGTGCGCTTTGGGGCAGACCGCGCCGTCAATCGTCGCGGCGTCTTTGATCGGCGTTGCGTACGGCAAGTGCGGATTGAGCGTGAACGGGTTGAACGGATTGCCATCCACTTTGGAAATGACGCCGTTCACCAGTTTCACTTTGATGCCGCAGTTGGTGTTGCACTGCTGGCACACGCTGTAGATGATGTTCGCGGGATTCGCGAGCGGATAGTCCTGTTCGCCTGCCGCTGCCGCGACATTGCCGCGCGGAGCGATCACATCCCACGCGAGATTCATCTGCGACGCGAACAACGCTGAACCGCCGAGGAACGCGGAGACCTTGATAAAATCGCGGCGTGTCATTCCGCGCGCGGCTGGGTCGGTATTCTGCGCTTCGATCTGTGCTTGTGGTTCCACTACTTGTTTCTCCATCATGCCACCTCCGTTTTGAGTAGAGGCAATCGTTCGTATGCCAAAAGGAATAACGTCGTCACCAATCCCGCAATACCAATCGCCAACGCCCATTCCCCTGGGCTGGGAAAGTAGGTAAAGCCAAGTCGCGGATCCGAGAACGCCGTCCGCAACGCTTCGATCTCTGGAACGGTCAGCGCCGGCAGAACGGCGTTGATGCGCACAACCGTAAAGCCCAGGACAACGAGGAGACCAGCCAGACCAGCCAACGAAACGTTCCGCGACAAGCGCGGGGTCGCTACGATGACGAACGGGATGACCATGCCGATCAATACTTGCAAGATCCAGAACGCCCACCAGTATTGACCGGTCAACACTTGCATGATCGCCGCGACGTTGGGGGGGAGCGCCCCGTACAGACCGACGGAATAATCGGCAAACACAAACAGCCCCTCCGCGACCAAGAAGATCGCCAACAGGCGCGTCAAAGCAGACATCAAGCCTCTATGTTCTTCGTTGTGATCTGGGATAAAGAACGCGGCTAGGAAGAGCATGATCCCGGCTCCAGAGGCTAATGCCGTGATGATGAAGGCAAGGGGATACATTCCGACGTGCCAGTACGGGCGTGCGCCTTGCACGCCGAACAATGCGCCTACGCCGCCGCTGAACGCGATCACCATCGGCACACTCAGGATCATCAATACCTGCAAGATTTTGCGGTCGCGCGCTTTCGTCTCGGCGGCATAGGGCTTGCCCAGGAATTGCATCCATTCGGGGCGGAATTCGATAAGGGCTTGCACCAACAGGATAACGATGAAGGCGGTGTATGCCCACACCATAAACGCCATCACGGAACCGGGATTGGGTCGCGTGTAGACCTCCCAGAAGCGTTCGGGACGACCCAGATCGGTCCAGATGTTCAGCAACCCGCCGATGATCGAAACCCCGGCAACCGTCAATGCCAAGCGGTACAGCCGCAGGAAGGGCTTGTACCCGGAGATAAATTCCATCGTCGCGAAGAGGTGCGCGCCAGCCGCTAATTCGACAAAGTAGAGATACATGGCTACGCCCATGCCCCATACGACGTAACTGCCGTACGCGGCGCTCTCTTGACCTAAGGTGATACGATCGTACGCGCCCCAGAGACCAATCGCCAAAGCCAGGATGGCGATCAGCCAGAGGGGTAGGCGCAGTGTCTTGTAGTTCACAATCAACCTCCCATTTTTCCAGATGTTGAATCGTTACTCGGTCGAGCGATAGAATCAGACCAGGTAATACACTTTCGGCTCGGTCCCCATCTCTTCCTTCAGGCGGATCATGTTGGGCGAGCCGATGAGGTGCGCGACCAGGCTGTCCGAGTCATTCGCATCGCCAAAGTAGGTCGCGCGACCAATGCAGGTCGTCGTGCAAGCGGGCAACATCCCTGCGTTCAACCGATGCGCGCAGAACGTGCACTTGCGCGCGTTGCCCACCGGTGATGCGCCTTTGCCGCGTGGCCACGGCTTGCCGTATTCAAAGCTGTCCACTTTTTCGTAGGCGATTGCCCGCGCCTGCCCGATGATGGCAGGACCCTGCGGCGGCGTGCCCTTGGAATAGAACTCGCCAAAGTCAAACGTGCGCGCGTTGTACGGACAAGCCGTGATGCAATAGCGGCAGCCGATGCACGCGTTGTAATCAATTTCCACGATGCCGTCGGCGCGTTTGTACGTCGCGCTCACGGGACACACGTTGACACAGGGCGGTTCGTCGCACTGCATGCACGGACGCGGGAGAAATCGGCGCGTGACGCTTGGGTACTTGCCAATTTCCTCATCCATCACGGGGCGATAGACGACGCCGGGCGGCAATTTGTTTTCCGCAATGCACGCAACGGTGCAGGATGAGCAGCCGACGCATTTGCGCAGGTCAATCACCATGACCCAACGGCGCTGTTCGAGAGGTTTTTTCAGCGCGCGCTTGAGCTCCTCTTGCATTCTGAGGAGCGGGTCTTCGGGCGCACCTACGACCGCATCCTGAACGATGAATTCAACTTGTTTTACTGTGGTGACGGGCATAACTTCACCTCCAACAGAATGAGAACAAACGGCGACGCGAACTTTTTCGCGTTATCGCATGTCATTCTATGATAAGGTAATGAAAACCTCTAGCAGGGAATACATGTTTTGAACGACATGGTGCGGGGGAAAACCCTAGAGTTCGAGAACAAGTGCGAGGGAAAACCCGACAAACAAAAATCGCCGACCAACTCGGTCGGCGATTCTCAATCGCGCTCCGTTTTCAAGAGTCTCAGACAATGCTATCCACCCTCTTGGCGGATTTGAACGAGGACTGCTCCACCTCTATCTCGCCAGCCAGTCCCTTGACGGCGAGCGCAAAGCCGATGAAAAGCACTGCTCAACAGTGTATCACCGAGCAAGACCCAAAACGCGTAATTCTCCATGTTGACCTCCACAGAGTTTTGGGCACGCGCCGAATGCTATGATACGACGCTCACCCAATAGCGTCAATCACTCAACCATCCTTCCTGTATCGCGTACCGCACCAACGCCGCGCGGCTGGACAAATGCAATTTCTCCATCCCGCGCGCGCGATAACTTTCAACCGTTTTCACACTCAGCGCGAGTTGGTTTGCGATGTCTTGGTTCGTGTGTCCCAGCGCGACAAGTCTAAGTACTTCGCGCTCGCGCTCGGATAATTCGGTCGTCGAAACGATTGCTTCGGGGGTCGGAATCATTTTGTCGAGCAGAATTCTAGTGTGCGAAGGGTGGATGTACACGTTCCCGCGCATCACCGCGCGAATCGCGGAAATGAGTTCCGCGTCCGCCGCGCTCTTGGGGCAATAGCCCGCCGCGCCCGCTTCCAGCGCGCGGCGCAAGTACCCTTCTTCCTCGTGCATCGTCAGAATCAGCACGCGCACGTTGGGATGCGCGCGCTTGACCTGCTGCAAAACCTGCAACCCGTCCGTCTTCGGCATCGTGATGTCGAGCAAGAGCAAATCGGGCGCATGGTCGCGCACCGCGTTCAACGTCTCTTGTCCATTCGTCGCCTCACCGACGACAAGCAGATCGTCCTGCGCGTTCAAAAGCATTTTCAGCCCCGAACGCAGGACGGCGTGGTCGTCGGCGAGCAGAATGCGAGTTTTGGTCATTGAATCGGTATCTCCACAAACACGCTCGTCCCCTGGCTCTCCGCCGATTCAATCTGCAATTTGCCATCCACCAATTCGGCGCGCTCCCGCATGCCGTACAAGCCCAGTTTGGATTCCGCATGCGACGACTCCAACACCGCGCGCGCGTCAAACCCGCAACCGTCATCTTCGATGATCGCCACGACCGCGCGCGCTTTGCGTTCCACCACCACGCTGACATTCTGCGCGCGCGCGTGCTTGGCAATGTTCGTCAACGCCTCTTGCACGATGCGGTACAACGCGAGTTCCGCTTCGGTGGGCAGGCGACCGTCACTGCCAAACCCCGTCACCTGCAAATCCGCGTTCACGCCATAGTTGGCGCGCCAGGTCGCGACGTACCGTTCCAGCGCGGCGGTCAGTCCCAAATCGTCCAACAACGCGGGGCGCAGTTCGCGCGCGAGCCGTTTCACTGATTCGAGCGTTTGCGCGGCGATGTCGCGGAGCGGCTCGAACCGCGCCCGCGTGCTGGCGTCGCACGCGTCGCTCGCCACGCGTAAGCCGACCATTAGCGACGTAATCGCCTGCCCCGTGTCGTCGTGCAATTCGCGCGCGATCCGTTTGCGCTCGTCTTCTTGCGCGACGATAACTTTTTCCAACAACTGTCCTCGCATGCGCTCCTTCTCACGCAAGTCATCCCATAGGCGCGCGTTCTCGACGGCGACGCCGAGTTGTTGTCCTACCGCTTCGAGCAGTTTCACTTCGTCCGCGCCGAACGTGTGCGTGTCCGCGCTCGCGATGCCTAGCACGCCCAAGACGCGGTCGCGCGCGAGAATCGGCACGGTGACATGTGAGGCAATCGCGTCTGTACCGCGCAAGCGTCCTTCGCGCAAAGGACAGCGGTCAGGCAGAGGCGCGATGACAATGGCTTGCTTGTCGCGAATCGCGGCGGTGCAAGGGCAACCGCGCAACGCCGTCGCCGCTTCTTGCGCACCGAGTTCGCGTGGCAAGCCGATCCAACTCGTCAGTTCGATTTGCTCGTTGTGGTCGAAGAGAAAGACCCACCCCGCCGGAAAATCCAGGTCGGTCAGGAGCGCGCGCAACGCGCGGTCAAGTGTTTGCTCGAGCGGCGCGGGCGTGTTCATCGCGTTGGCGACCGCGTTGAGCGCAGAGAGTTCGCGCTGGCGGCGCAGCATCGCGCTTTGCGTCTGCGCGAGCTCGGCGGTCATATTGTTAAAGGCGATGGAAAGTTTGCCGATCTCGTCGTCGCCCCACGGCGGCGCTTTTTGCGACAGGTCGCCGCGTGCCACCGCTTGCGTCACGCCGACCAGCGCGCGAATCGGACGCGTAAGAAAAATCGTCAGCAAGTATGCCGCGCCAATGCCAAGAATCGAAACGGCAAAGGTCGTCAAGAGCATTTGCCGTGTCAGCGTGTCGATCGCCGCGTTCATGCTTTTTTCGGTCAAGCCGACCCGCGCAGTGCCGGCGCGGCCGTCGAAAATCGGAACGGCGATGTCGTGAATCGGTCCTTCGTCGCTGTGGAGAATAGCGACGTTGGCGCGTTCTGCCGACGCAACCGAGTTTTTCTCCACGAGACCGCGTGGAAAGCCCACGTCGAATGTGTGCGCCAGAATGTGTCCGTTGGCGTCGAGAATGAACGCGTAGCGCATATCGCTGTTGTTACGAACGGTTTCGTCCAGGAGTTCGTGGAGCGCGTAGGTGTTGTTAATGAGAATGAGGTCCGTCGAGTGCGCGGCAACATCGCGCGCAATGGAAACGCCGCGCTCTTGCAGTTGCGCGGTCAGGTTCGCGCTCATATTCGCGCGGACTTGCCACGTGATGCCAAATCCCAGCAATAGCACCAGCCCCAGCACAATGCCCATGATTTTGGCGCGGACGCTGGGGCGCAAAAGCCAGTCACGGAGATTCGTTATGTAGTTGGGTCGTTGCATCGTTAGTTCGTTCGTTGAGTCGTCGGCGCGTTAGTTCGTCTTCAGCGATGCAGTGATTCAACGATGTAACGATGCAACGACTCAACGTCAGCGCTATTGCGCCGTATTGACCTGGGATTCCAATTGACGCGCGGAATCATAGATTTGGTCGGAGACGAGGACAAAGCGATCAATCGTCAGCGCGCGTAGAATCATCCTGCCATCCGCATCCGAATCCATTTGCAAAAAGAGTCCGCGCAGTGTCTCTTTCATCTGCGGCGAGAGGTTGGGATTGACGACGACGGGCGGGATACCAAACGCCGGCGAACGATGCACCACGCGCGTCTTTACCGCGAGGTTCGGCTCGCGCACGACGAAATAATCGTACACCAAACTGTCCACGTTCGCGCCATCGGCGACTTTATTCGCGACCGCTTTGATGGCGTTGTCGTGGCTGTAGGTGAAAAAGACCCGCGCAAAAAATGTCTCGGGGGTCGCATTAAGCGCGTTGACCTGCGCGGTGGGATAGATGCGACCCGTGAGCGACATCGGGTCGGTGAATGCAAAGACCTTGCCCCGCAGGTCGGACAGCGCGCGCGCGGGCGAATCGGCAGGGACGATGAGAAGCGAATAATACGCGGTCTCGCCGCTCACTTGCGGCGCGACCAAAAGTTGCATTCCAAAATCGCGCTGACCGATGACGTACGCGCTGGTGCAGACGAACGCCACATCCACATAGCCGCGCTTGATGAGGTCGTTCACCTCGGCGTACGTTTGACGTTGCACAAATTCAACGGGACGATTGAGTTTGCGTCCGAGATAGTTGAGCAGGTCGGTGTACGATTCGACGTTGGCTTTGGGCGAGATGACGGCGGCAACCGCGACGCGCAGAGGTTGCGTGTCGAATGGAGAATAGGCGGCGGTCGTCGCAGGGTCAACCTCGCTAAAGCGAAAATCGAGAGTGCGGGCTGGAGAACCGCACGCGCTCAACGTGAGGAAGACGAAAATCGCGACAAGGCAGGGCGTCGTTAGTTGCCGATTAATTAGCATGCTGATCCCTCCCGACGGCTGTTGGTATTGTGCTACATCACCTCAGCCGAAATAAGTTACACTTATCCTGTTTCAATCGTGTCTATCTTCCCCCTTTCAAGCCGAAGGGATGCTCGGTGCAAATCAGCTAAGACATGTCTTGGACTGTCCTTTGACTTGGTTAAGACTTGAAAAATTTACTCTCGTCATAAGCAGAGGGTGAGAAAAACGTCACCTTGGCTCAAGGAGTGGGCAGATGCAGAATGTGATTGCTACCCCAGATATCCGGGCAACGACAAGCCCGCGCGCCGGCTCGCTGAAATTTCTGATTGCCGGCGTTCTCATTGTCGCCGCGATGGCTTTCGCGGTCTTGGCGAGTTTCCAAGACAATACCGTTTATTACCTGACCCTGCCGGAATTCAGCGCGCAAAAAGCCAAATTCGCCGGGCAAGTCGTGCGCGTCAACGGCCCGCTCGATCAAGCGAGCATTCAGCTCGATCAAAAGACGATGGTGTTGAAATTCAATATGAAGGACGGCGGCATCGTTCAGCCGGTCGTTTACAAAGGCGTCGTGCCCGATACGTTGACGAACGGCGAGAGCGTCGTCGCCGAAGGCAAGCTCGACGCGCAGGGCGTTTTTCAAGCGAACAGCATTCTGGTGAAATGTCCGTCAAAATATGAGGAGAGCAAGTAGCAAGTCACAAGTCACAAGCCGCAAGTCGCAGGCGCGAAGACTCTTGAGACCTGCGACTTGAATCTTGTGACCTGAAAGGTGTAACGATGGCACCCACACAACTGGCTGATGTTGGCGCGGTCGCGCTCGTGGCAAGTCTAGCGATTTCGATTTACGTCGTGATCGCCGCGCTCTATTCGGTGCGCGCCAAAAAACCGCAGTTCTTGGCGAGCGCCGAGAATGGAATCTATCTCATCGCCGGCTTGACCACGCTCGCAGCGGCGATTCTAGAATACGCGCTCATCACGAATCAATTTCGCTTCGAGTACGTCGCGACTCACACGAGTTCGGATCAGCCGCTCCTCTACACGATCTCGGCGCTGTGGGGCGGGCAAGAGGGCTCGCTGTTGTTTTGGGCGTGGCTCTTGGCAATCTTTGCCGCGATCGTTTTGATCCAGAACCGCGCACAGAATCGCGAGTTGATTCCGGCGGTCACGATCTTTCTCGCGTTCACCGAAGGATTTTTTCTGCTGCTGGTCGTTCTCCTCGCGTCGCCGTTCAAACTTTTGGAATTCACGCCCGCCGAGGGGAAGGGACTGAATCCGCTGCTGCAAAATCCCGGCATGTTCATTCATCCCATCACGCTCTATCTCGGCTATGTCGGCTTTACGATTCCGTTCGCGTTCGCGCTCGGCGCGCTGGCGACGGGACGCTTGAACGATATGTGGATTCGCACGACGCGGCGGTGGGCGTTGTGGTCGTGGCTGTTCTTATCGCTCGGGCTTTTGTTCGGCATGCGCTGGGCGTACGTCGTGTTGGGTTGGGGCGGCTATTGGGGTTGGGATCCAGTCGAAAATTCGGCGCTGATTCCGTGGCTCACCGCCACCGCGTATTTGCACAGCGTGATGATTCAAGAAAAACGCGGGATGCTCAAGATTTGGAATCACGTGCTCATCATGCTGACGTTCATTCTTTCGATTCTGGGCACGTTCCTCACGCGCAGCGGCATCGTGCAATCCGTGCACGCGTTTGGCGTGGGACAGATGGGACCGTTCTTTCTTGCGTTCATCGGGCTGGTCGTGCTGGGATTTTTGTATCTGCTGTACGCGCGGCTCGGCGACCTGCGCGAGGAAAACGAACTGCATTCGCTGCTCTCGCGTGAAGCGACGTTTCTGTTGAACAATTTGCTCTTCGTCGGCGCGGCATTCGCGACGTTGTGGGGCACGATCTTTCCGATGATCAGCGAGCTGGTCACCGGCAATCAGATTTCCGTCGCCGCGCCGTTCTTCAATCAAGTGAACGGACCGATTTTTCTGGCGTTGATTCTGTTGATGGGCATCTGCACGTTGATCGGCTGGCGGCGCGCCTCGCCGGAAAAGTTGGCGCATAATTTCGGCAAGCCGTTCATCGCCGCGCTCGGGATCGTGATCGCGCTCTTCTTTTTGAGCATCCGCGATCTTGCTGGGCTGATTGCGTTTGGCATCGCCGCGTTTGTGATGGGCTCGCTCCTGATCGAATATTATCGCGGCATTCGCGCGCGGGTGCGGCAGTATAACGAAAACGCGCTCGTCGCGCTGCTGAATCTTGTGCAAAAGAATCGGCGGCGTTACGGCGGCTATGTCGTGCACATCGGCATCGTGCTTGCGGTGATTGGAATTACCGGCTCGACGTTGTATCAACGCGAGCAACAATACAATTTCAAACCGGGCGAAACGATTTCGTTCGAGCAATATACGCTGACGTTTGAAGGCTTGCAGATGACGCCGGCGGCGAATCGCGACATTATCGCGGCGCGGCTCAAGGTCACCGAGAATGGCAATCCGATCGGCACGCTCACGCCGTCGAAAGATTATTATCGCGCCGCGGATCAAAATACGACCGAAGTGGCGATCCGCAGTACGCTGCGCGAGGATTTGTATTTGATTCTCGCCGGCTGGACGAACGACGGCACGGCGACGATCAAGATCGTCATCAATCCGCTCGTGACGTGGCTATGGATTGGCTTTGGCGTTTTCATCTGCGGCACGATCATCGCGGCATTGCCGGATCCACGCGAAGCAATCGTGCGCGCGCCGTCGCGTGTAAGAGAGGCAGCAAGCGCGGCATAGGAGAAGAGCGGGGGAGCGGAGGCGCAGGGGAGAGTTTTCACCCTTGCTCCTCTGCGCCCCTGCTCCGATGCCCGGAACGAAAGGCAAATTTCTATGGACATTCTGATTATTGCTCTCATCATTTTTGCTGCGCTGATCGCGCTCGGTTATCCGCTCGTGAATGCACGGCGCTATCAGTACGCCGGCGGCGGGCGCGGCAACGCGCAATTGGAAAATCTGGAAAACGCGCGCACGCAGGCGCTGGACGCGCTGCGCGATCTCCAATTCGATCACGCGACCGGTAAACTAACCGATGCGGATTATGACGCGCTCCACTCGCAGTACGAGATGCAAGCCGCGCGGATTTTTCAACAACTCGATGC
>JACQGS010000007.1 GCA_016199405.1 Chloroflexota bacterium
GGGTACGGGTAGCAGGCAAGCTGTCCTGAGCGAAGCCGAAGGATTGCCGTCCTTGAAACGCCCAGCGCGGCTGGGCTTCCACCCCGCAGGATTAGATGGTTGAACTACTAGTGTGCTTGCGAACAGCCGCGCTTTCAAAATATCGCGTCCAAATAATCTTTTTCGCGCAACAGCCGCCGCCGCCAATTGTTGATTTCCGGCACGATGAACGGCAAGAGGCGCATCGAATAGTACGGCGGAATGATCGGCAAGCCGACGAGATCGCCAAAGACGGTCAAAAGAAAGAGATGTTCGAGCGAGCCGCGGCGGCGCAAGTTGTCGCGCGCGATGTCGTGGAGCGCCATGCCGTAAAGGACTTGGCTAATCGCGCGGCGAATCTTTTGCAGGTTTCTTTCCAATTTCTTCAACTCCGTGACAAGGGACAAGTATCAAGTGACAAGGGAGGTTACAGGTAAAAAGGATACCTTCACACTTTTTGCATTGTACTTCCCTTGCCGCCTGCCACCCGTCGCTTGCCCCCTCCCCTATGGATAAATTCCGCGAACCGTCGTCGCCTGCGCGACGCGATCAATCGCGAGAATCAATGCCGCGTTCCGCATATCGGTCTTGAACTTTTTTGAAACGTCCAGCGCTTGTTTCAACGCGTTTTGCATGATGCCCCGCAAACGTGTCGTCACCTCGGCGTTATCCCAAAAGAGCGATTGCGTATCTTGCACCCACTCAAAATACGAAACCGTAACGCCGCCGACATTCGCCAAAATATCCGGCAGCACAAAAACGCCGTGCGCTTGCAAAATCAAATCGGCGTCTGGCGTCGTCGGTGCGTTCGCGCCTTCCGCGAGGATTTTCGGGCGGATGCGCGGCGCGTTTTGCGCGGTGATTTGATTTTCGAGCGCGGCGGGGATGAGAATGTCGCACGGCAGTTCGAGCAATTCGGAATTCGTGACGGCGGACGCGCCTTTGTAACCGGTCACCGAGCCGGTTTGCTCTTTGTGGGCGAACACCGCTTTTGGATCGAGTCCGCGTGCGTTCACAATGCCGCCCTTGGAATCGCTCACCGCAACGATTTTCGCGCCAGCGCGATGCAAAAATGTCGCCGTCGTCGAACCGACGTTCCCGTACCCCTGAATGACGACGCGCGCGCCGGCGAGTTTCATCCGCAAATGTTTGGCGGCATCTTCGACCGCGATCTTGACGCCGAGCGCGGTCGCCTCGCGGCGCAAGCGCGAGCCGCCGAGAAATTCCGGCTTGCCAGTGACGACGCCGGTGACGGTGTGCCCTTTGTGCAACGAATACGTGTCCATGATCCACGCCATAATTTGCGGAGTGGTGCCGACATCCGGCGCGGGAATATCGCGATCGGGTCCGAGCATCGTTTCAATTTCACTGGTGTAGCGCCGCGTGAGATGCTCGAGCTCGATCGGCGTCAATTTTTTGGGATCGCAGATCACGCCGCCCTTGCCGCCGCCGAAGGGAATATTCGCGACCGCGCATTTCCACGTCATCGTCAGCGCCAGCGCGCGCATTTCGTCGAGCGAGACCGACGGGTGATAGCGAATGCCGCCTTTCGCCGGTCCGCGCGCAATGTTGTGATGGACGCGAAAACCGGTGAACATCTCGACACTGTCGTTCGACATCTTGACCGGAAAATGCACTTCGAGTTCGCGTTTGGTGGTGGGCAGCAGTTCGCGCAGACCGCGATCCAGCTTCATCACATCTGCCGCGCGATTGAATTGTTGGAGCGAATTGTCGTAGAGCGTTGGCATAAGCCCTCACGGAATAATCAATGAGCCAAAAACCCAAATCCCAAAATTGTTTTGCAGATGGATTGTTTTGGCTCAGAGGTTTGTTGGCTATGGATACAGCCCGCGCAATTTGTGGGTTTGCACGACGCGATCGATCGCGACCATATTCGCGGCGACGCGCATATCGACGTGATGTTTTTGTGCGGTCGCGCTCACCACGTCGAACGCGTTTACCATCACGTCGGTCAAGCGCGCGTTCACATCCGCCTCAGTCCAGTAAAAACCTTGCAGCCCCTGCACCCATTCAAAATACGATACGGTCACGCCGCCGGTGTTGGCGAGAACGTCTGGAATGAGAAAGACGCCGTTGGCCTGCAGAATGGGATCGGCGTCGGGCGCGGTCGGACCGTTCGCGCCTTCCGCGAGAATTTTTGGCTTGATGCGCGGCGCGTTGTCGGCGCGAATTTGATTTTCGACTGCGGCGGGCACGAGCACGTCACATTCAACTTCCAAAATTTCTTCCTTGTCGAGTCGGTCGGCTTCGCGAAAACCCTCAATGCGATTTTTGTTTTTGCTCGCGTACTCCATCAGCGCATGGATGTCAATGCCGTTTCGGTTGACCAACGCGCCCGACACATCGCTGACCGCGATGATCTTGGCGCCGAGCTTCGCGAGATGATGCGCGCTCCACGAGCCGACGTTGCCAAATCCTTGCACGACCGCGCGCGCGCCGTTCAAATCCATGCCCAGAAATTTGGCGGCTTGCGCGACACAAATCGAAACGCCGCGCCCGGTCGCGTCGACGCGCCCGCGCGAGCCGCCGGTCAAGACGGGTTTGCCGGTCACCAACGCGCGTTCGAGCCGACCGTGATGAACGGAAATTGTATCCACGAACCACGCCATAATTTGCGCGTTCGTCCCCACATCCGGCGCGGGAATATCCCCGTCCGCGCCCACCCAGTCCGCGATTTCACTCGCGTACCGGCGCGTCAAGCGTTCGATTTCGCCCAGCGACATTTTGGTGGGATCGCAAATCACCCCGCCTTTGCCGCCACCGAACGGAATATCCACGACTGCGCATTTCCACGTCATCCACATCGCGAGTGCTTTCACTTCATCGAGCGTCACGTCGGGCGCATACCGAATGCCGCCTTTTGCCGGACCCCGGGACGTGTCGTGCTGGACGCGGTAACCGGTAAAGACGCGCAAACTGCCATCGTCCATCCGCACCGGGAAATGGACGGTGAGTTCGCGTTTCGTCGTCGCGTAACGCGCGCGTAAATCTTTCTCGAGTCCCAACTTGTCCGCCGCGATTTGAAACTGTTGGAGCGCGGCTTGCCAGGGGGAGAGGTTATTTGTCATGCCTTTTTCAACTCTTTCAGTTTTTCTGCAATCAATTCATTCGCGAGCGCAGGATTGGCTTGTCCTTTCGTCGCTTTCATCAATTGCCCGATCAAAAATTTCGCGATCGTCTCTTTGCCACCGAGATATTCCTGCACGGCTTTATCATTTTCCGCGAGCACGCGCGCGGCAATCTCCGCCAGCACCGCCCGATCGCTGATTTGCGTCAGCCCTTGTTCCGCGACGATGGCGCGCGGCGCGGCGCCCGACGCGTACATCGCTTCAAATACTTTTTTCGCCGAGTTGATATTGATCGTGCCGGTGTTGACGAGCGCAATCAGCTCGCCGATATGCTCTGGCGCGACTTTCACCGCGTCGATCTCATCGCGTTTTTCATTCATCAAGCGAAAGAGCTCGCCGGTGATCCAATTCGAAATGGCTTTGGGGTCCGCGCCGCGCGCGTTGCCGGCCGCCACCGCGCGATCATAATACGCCGCGATTTCTTTTTCTGCCGTCAGCACGCTGGCATCGTACGCGCTCAAGCCGAAGGTGCGCGTGAGCCGCGCATATTTTTCGTCCGGCAGTTCGGGCAACGCCGCGCGAATCTCCTCGACCCACGCGCGCGCAATGGACAGCGAGGGCAAATCCGGTTCGGGGAAGTAGCGATAATCGTGCGCTTCTTCTTTGCTGCGTTGGGAGTACGTCGAATTGCGCGCGTCGTCCCAACCCATCGTTTCCTGTTCGACGATGCCGCCGGCGCGCCGGATTTTCTCTTGGCGTTCGAGTTCGAAGGTGGTCGCGCTGATGAGCGCGCGGAACGAGTTGAGATTTTTGATCTCGACGCGCGTTTTGGAAAGTTCGGTGGTGTCGCGTGGGCGGAGCGAAATGTTCGCTTCGAAGCGCATCGCGCCTTTTTCCATATCGCCGGAGGAAACGCCGAGATAGCGCAGAATCTGCCGCAGTTTCAGCGCGTACAGCCGCACCGCTTCGACCGAATGCATCTCCGGCTCGCTGACAATTTCCATCAGCGGCACACTCGAGCGATTCACGTCAATGAAACTGCTATCGTCCACGTGGAAAAGTTTGGCGGTGTCTTCTTCGAGATGCACGCGGCGAATGGCGATGCGTTGTTCCGCGCCGGCGTCGTTAATCAAGACATAGCCGTTGCGCGAAAGCGGAAAGTCGTACTGCGAGATTTGATAGCCCTTCATCAGATCGGGGTAATGATAATTTTTCCGGTCGAACTTGGCGTACTCGGGAATTTCGCAATGAAACGCGAGCGCGGTGCGAATCGTGTATTCGACCGCGCGTTGATTGATGAGGGGCAGCGCGCCGGGTGCGCCGAGACAAACGGGGCAGACGTGCGTGTTGGGTGGTGCGCCGGCGTAATCGGCGGAGCACGCGCAAAACATTTTGCTGGCGGTGTTCAGTTGCGCGTGGACTTCCAATCCAATCACCGGTTCGTATTCAATATTGGGCACGGAGGAAATTATAACACACCTTTGAAGTTCGAATAGGTTCGGTCTGGATCGTAAACTCGTAACAAATCGCGGTTGGATCCTATTCCTTGATCATCGTCAACAGCATTTTGAATTTTTGAGTCGCGTTCACGGCGTGCGGCTGATTTGCCGGCATGACGATCATCTCGCCGGCGCGCAAATGGAAC
>JACQGS010000052.1 GCA_016199405.1 Chloroflexota bacterium
GATGAGGTGCAGCACATCGCCGACCGGATCGCGGTCATGTACCTGGGGCAAATCGTGGAACTGGGCCCCGTCGAGACCATATATTCCGCGCCCCGACACCCCTACACCCTGGCCCTGCTCGCCTCCACACCGGCGCCCGATCCCGATCGCCGCCAGCCGGCCATCGCGCTCGAAGGCGGCGTGCCGAGTTCAGTCTCGCCTCCACCCGGCTGCCGCTTTCACCCCCGCTGCCCGTGGGCCCAGGCTCGCTGCCGCGAAGAAGCGCCCCAGTTGCGCCCGATGGGCGCCGGCCACGTCGCTGCCTGCCATTTGGCCGAAGCCATCCAAGAAATCCCACAGTCGAAATCTCCAATCTCCAACCTCCAATCTCCAACCTCCAATCTCCGATCTCTAATCTCCAATCTCTACTTCCCCGCCAGCGCGTCGCGCAACGCAATATATGCTGCCTTGGGTTGGTATGCGTCATCAAACACAAGCCCCGCGCCAAAGCCCGGAAAGAACTGCGGAATCCAGGAATGCTTGTCGGTGAATCCCCACATCACGAACATCTTGCAATTCGCGTTGGCGATGCAGGTTTGCGCGATTTGGCTATACACTTGGGCTTGCTTGGCAAGCGACGCGTCGGTCGCGGGCAGCGTCACGCGCACGTCCAGTTCGGTGATGTGAACGTCGAGATTCAGCGCGGACAGGCGTTTGATGTTCGCATCTAACTCTTGAAGTTTTGCCGGCGCTTCGTCCACGCGTATATGCATCTGCAAACCGACCCCATCAATCGGGATGCCGCGTTCTTTCATGCCCTTGACCAAATTGAAAATCGCGTCCGACTTCCTTCCCAATCCCTCGCCGCCAAAGTCGTTGTAAATCAATTTCGCGTTCGGGTCGGCTTCCTGCGTCCAACGAAACACTTGATCCAGATAATCGTTGCCCAGTCCGCGCCGCCAAATCGTGTCGCGCAATGAACCGTCCTCCGCGATGGCTTCGTTTACGACATCCCACGCGTAAATGCGCCCGCGATAACGCCCGGCGACTGTCGCGATATGCTCGTTCAAAATCTTGCTCAACGCGTCGCGCGAAAAATTTCCTTTCGTCAACCAATCCGGAAGTGAGTTGTGCCATACCAGCGTATGCCCGCGTATTCGCATTCCATTGCTTTGCGCGAATTCAACGAGATAGTCGGCTTCGTCGAACTTGAAAGTGGTTTGGGTTGGACGCAGAGGTCCAAACTTGAAATGATTCTCTGCCGTGAGCGCGCTGAATTCGCGCGCGAGCGTTTGTGCGTAGATCGGCTCGCGGCGAATATACTCGGGCATCACTGCTGCGCCGATCAAGAGATTGCGATTCGATGCGAGCGCGCGCAGCGAATTTGCAGGGGTCGGCGCCAGGATTGCACGCAGCGTTGCCGTTGCCGCGCGCGTCGCTGTCGCAATTGGCGCGGCAGTTGGAGGCGTTGCTGTTGGCGCGCACGCTGTTATCAAAATCAACGCGAATGCCGCGATTCGCCGTCGGCTATTTGCCATCCGCAATTCTCTTCTACGCCGGATATTCCGCCGCGCCCATCTGCCGCGATATTGCGCGCGCGGCGAATGAGTTTGTCCATCGCCGAAAATGATTCTACAATGAATGGGCTGGCTTGGCAATCACAGGTCGCAGGCTGCAAGTCTCAGGTCACGGGTTTCAAGTCTCAGGTTATGCGACTTGCGACTTGCGACTTGTAACTTTATAATATCGCGTAACGACACTCGCCGGAAAAATGAAATGAAAACTCCAGTGTGGACTCCTTCGCCTGAACGCATTGAGCAAGCCAACCTCACGCGCTTTATCCGCCGCGTCAACGAAAAATTTTCGCTCGACCTGCGCGATTACGCGCAACTCTACGAATGGTCCATCGAAAACATTCCGGACTTTTGGGCGACGCTGTGGGAATTTGCCGAGATTCGCGCGTCGCGGACGTATACGCAAGTCGTGGACGATTTGCAGAAATTTCCGGGCGCGCGATGGTTCAGCAGCGCGCGGCTGAATTTCGCGGAAAATCTCTTGCGTTATCGCGATGATCGGCTCGCGTTCATCTTTCGCGGCGAAACGCAAACCCGCGCGACGATGACGTACGCGGAACTGTACGGCGCGGTCGCGCGGCTCACTCATGCGTTGCGCGATATCGGCATTCAGCCCGGCGACCGCGTCGTCGGCTATATGCCGAACCTGATCGAGACCGCCGTCGCGATGCTGGCGGCGACAAGCATCGGCGCGGTGTGGGCATCGTGCGCGACGGACATCGGCGCGCGTGCCGCGCTCGACCGGCTGGGACAGGTCGAGCCGAAAGTGCTGTTCACGGTGGACGGTTATTTTCACAAGGGGCAGTTGTTCGATACGCGCGCGAACGCGGCGGAGGTCGCGCGCGGAATGCCGTCATTGAAGCAGGTCGTCGTCGTCGAATACGCGCGCGCGGAGCCGGAGATCGCGATGATTCCGAACGCAGTGCGTTATGCGGAGTTCACGGCGAACAACGCGCGTGAAATTCAGTTCGAGCAATTGCCGTTCGATCACCCGCTCTACATTATGTTTTCATCCGGCACGACCGGCAAACCGAAATGTATGGTGCAGGGCTACGGCGTGTTGTTGAATCACATGAAAGAGCATTTGCTGCACACCGACGTGAAACGCGACGACCGGATTATTTACATCACGACGTGCAGTTGGATGATGTGGAATTGGCTGCTGAACGCGCTCGGCGTCGGCGCGACGGTGGTGCTGTACGACGGCAATGTGATGTACCCGGACATCGGCGCGATGTGGAGTTTGATCGAAGAAGAAAGGATTTCGATTTTCGGATGCAGCGCCAGTTACCTCAATGCTTTGAAAGGGCAGGGGTTCGAGCCGAAAAATAATTTTGATTTGTCGTCGCTGAAAGAAATCTCGCAGACCGGCTCGCCGCTTTCGGCGGAGGGATTCGAGTACGTGTACCGCGCGATCAAAAACGACGTGCATTTCAATTCGATTTCCGGCGGCACGGATTTGAACGGCTGTTTCGCCGGCGGCAATCCGATCAGTCCGGTGTACGCCGGCGAATTGCAGGGGCTGTCGCTCGGCATGCGCGTCAACGCGTACGACGAAGCCGGCAAGCCGGTGCGTGACGCGCAAGGCGAACTCGTGTGCGAAGCGCCTTCGCCCTCGATGCCGCTCTATTTTTGGGACGACGCGGGCGGCGAAAAATATCACGCGGCGTATTTCGATTTTTTTCCCGGCAAAAATGTGTGGCGGCACGGCGACTATGTTCAGATTCATTCCGATACCGGCGGCGTCACTTTTTTCGGGCGCTCGGATTCGACGCTCAAGCCGTCGGGGGTGCGCATCGGCACGGCAGAGATTTACGCGGTCGTCGAAAAAATTGCCGGCATTGCGGATTCGGTCGCGATCGGTCAGAGTTGGCGCGGCGATCAGCGCGTGATTTTGTTTGTGAAGATGAATCAAGGCGTGGAACTCACGGAGGAACTGAAAGGAACGATCAAGCAGGAACTGAAGGAAAAGGCGTCGCCGCGGCACGTGCCGGCGATGATCGTCCAAGCGCCGGATATTCCGTACACGTTCAATATGAAAAAGGTGGAGAGCGCGGTGACGAATATTTTGAACGGTCGCCCGGTGACAAATCGCGACGCGCTGATTAATCCGGAGGCGTTGGAGTTTTTTGAAGGGGTGAGGGAGGAGTTGGGCAGTGAGAGTTAGTCTGTCTCTGCGGGGGGATGTTCTCCCAGCGCATACAAAACGCGCCGCAAGTTGATGAGTTCTTCTCGATTCAAATTCAATGCGTTGAGGGTGGCTCGTCCAATCGGGGTTAATCCGATAACGAGAGTAAAGTCATCGTTCCACGCAAAATGCTCGATCCATCGCTGCAGGCGCGGGTTATAGAGTGGCACAACCTTGTTCGAGAGAGGGTCGCGTGCCTCCGTCTTGAGGTACTTGTGGTTGTTGCAACCTTGACACGCGCATGCCAGATTTTCCAGCGTAGTTTCTCCGCCCAAATGACGCGGAATGATATGTTCTGTGGAGAAAGACTGGGTCGCAAAACGCGCTTGACTCTGGCACGCAGAGCGTTCGCAACAACCACGAGCGCGTTCGAGAACGGCTTGTTTTTGTTCAGCCGTGACGCGTTTTTCAGGCATAGGCAGGCGGGCGAATCCCCAAAATTTCCATCAACGCCGGCAGCGAAGTCCCCCGCAGGCGCGCGAGTTCTGCCAAATATTCCACACGACGTACTTCTAACTTTTCGACTTGCTGGGTCAATCGGAGCAGTTCGGCGTACTCATCCGGCGTCAATGTTTCTGCTTGCCGTTTGGCAATCAGTTCATTGTAGCGTGCCTGAATTTCCGGCGAAATTCCTTCATTGATTTTGAGTAGTAATTCTGCTTCGACGCGTGGCAAACTGGAGGCTTGCCGCTTGGCGCGCAACGCGATGACTTGAGACACGAACTGCTCCAAATCGGATTGATTTAACTGTCCCACCGCTCTCAGCAATTCATCAGTGGGTAACTGGGCTTCAACTTGAACAACTGGCATAGGCGCCTCCTCTGGCGGCAATTATACTACGAAAGCGGGTTTGCGAACAGGGCGATTTGTGCATGCGCTTCATCTCTCTCTAATCCAAAGCTGCCATAATCACGCGCGATATTACTGAAAAGGAAAATACATGTCCAAATTATTCCGCGCGCTACTTCTCATCGCGCTGCTCATCAGCGTCATCGCGTGCAATGCCGCGCCTGCGTCCGCGCCGGCATTGGCAACGCAACCGGCTGCGACGCTCGCGCCGACTGCCGCGCCAACGTTCGCGGCTGCCGCGAACGATTTCGACGCGGCGCGCGCAATGGAGCATAACCGCGCGCTCGCGGTGACGATCGGCACGCGCGTTTCCGGAACCGAGAAGGGCGCGCAAGCCGCGGATTACATCGCGGCGCAATTCAAAAGTTACGGTTATGCGGTCGAGAAGCAAAATTTTTCGTTCGAGTTTTGGGAAGATACCGGCACGCAGATAGAAGTCACCGCACCCGAACTGCGCGCAATGAACAAGCCGCGCCCAATTCAGTACAGCCCCGCCGGGCATTTGAGCGAAGATTTGGTTTCGGTCGGCGGCGTGGGGAATGAGAATGATTTTGCGCGCGCGAATGCCAAGGGCAAAATCGCGCTCGTGCAACGCGGGACGATCCCGTTTTCGGACAAAGCGAAGAACGGCGCGGGCGCGGGTGCGCTCGCGGTCATCATCTACAACAACGCGCCCGGACCTTTTGCCGGCACGCTGCAAAATCGCGTCAACATTCCGGCGATTGGCATCAGCGGCGAAGATGGGCAGACGCTGGTGGGCTTGTTGCAAAACGGCGCGGTGAAAATAAAAATTGAGAGCGACACGCGCCTCGCGCAGAAAACCGGCAACAACGTCATCGCGACCAAACGCGGCACGAGCGGCAAAATGCTTTTGCTCGGTGGGCATTATGATTCGGTGGAAGCCGGTCCGGGCGCAAACGATAACGGCTCGGGCACGGCGGTGCTCCTCGAACTCGCGCGCGTGCTCGCGCAAAAGCAGTTCAAAGATACCCTGACGTTCATCGCGTTCGACGCGGAAGAGTTCGGGCTGATCGGCTCGCGGCATCACGCGGATAATTTGACGGAGCGCGACCGCGCGCAGATCGCGGCAATGCTCAATTTCGATATGCTCGGCGGCGGGCGCGGACCGCTCTTGCTGGGCGGCGAGGGCGCGCTGGGGCAGATGGCGCGCGACGCGGCGAAAGAAATCGGCGTTGACGCGCGCAATTTCGCGCTGGGGAATAACGCCGGGAGCGATCATCAATCGTTCACGCGCATCGGCATTGATGCCGTGATGTTTTCGCGCGATTACGATTTGCTGCACACGCCGCAGGATGCGATCGGCGAAATTCGCGCGGAATGGTTGGGTGAGGCGGGGCGCGTCGCGGTGAGGTTGGTGGAGATGTTGGAGGGGAAATAATTGTAAGGACAGCGAACGATGTTGGGATGCTTTTCCAGTGCGACCAGTTGCCCACTTCGCGCAGAAAGCGGTCGCGCGCGGCGCGGTCGGGGAGGTATTCGGGCTTGAAGGTTTTGATTGCGACGGGGCGTTGTTCGCCGTGGTCGTAGCAGAGATACACGATGCCCATCCCGCCGATGAGCGGGCGACCAGCAACTTCGTAGCGACCTGTGATGCGAGAACCTGAAGGGTAGAGATTCATTGCGTCATCTTCTATTTTCTGTCTGAACGGATGGCGGCAATCAACTGGTCTGCCGCTTGTACGTTCGGATTCTCCATTTGCCGATAAAGCGCAAGCGCGTGCTGGGCGAATTCCAGTGCGCGGGCAGTGTTACCTTGTTGGCGATACAGTAACGCCATATTGAAGGAATCATTGGCTTCTCCCGAAGTATCCCCGATTTCGCGCGCGATCGCCAA
>JACQGS010000008.1 GCA_016199405.1 Chloroflexota bacterium
AATGCCTCGCCCCTACCCAACCACACCCACACACCTACACACTCACATACTCACGCACTTGCTTCCTCCGCCTGCACTTTGCGCAACGCGGCAACCGCGACCAACACCATCTCGTCCTCCGGCTCGCGCGTCGTCAGCGATTGCAACGCCAGCGACGGCTTGACGACGAGCCAATACAAAATCGGATTGCGCTGATGCGCCGACCCAAACTTGATCAGCTCGTAACTGAGCGCGGCGACGACCGGCACGAGCAAAATGCGCGACGCGATGCGCCATTCGAGCGGCGGACGCCCAAATAATGCAAACACAAAAATCGAAACGACGACGACGGTGAGCAAAAAGCCGGTGCCGCAGCGCGGATGCTCTTTGCTGAATTTCTGAATCGTCGCCGGCGTCAATTCCGCGCCGGCTTCTTCCGCCGCGATCGTCTTGTGCTCCGCGCCGTGATATTGAAACACGCGCCGAATATCCGGCACCATGCTAATGCTACCGATGTAAATCAAAAAGATGACCAAGCGAATCGCGCCTTCCAGCAAATTACTGGCGACCGATGCGCTCGCATCGTTCGGCAGCGCGGCATTCAAAAACGGATCCGCGAAATTCACTGCGACCAGCGGCAGCACAAAAAACAAGCCGATGCCGAACGTCAGCGAAACGGCGAGGGTGCCCCACGCCGCGCCCGCCGGAATTCCCTCAAACTCTTTCGCGCCTTTCGCGCTTTCGCGTTCTTTCGCGTTCTCTTTCGCGCTTTTCGCGTCTGCTTTCGCGCTTTTCGCGTCTGCTTTCGCGCCTTTCGCGTTCTCTTTCGCGACTTCCTCCGCTACCGCGATATTCGCCGCCCACATCAGCATCCGCGTCCCCAAGACGATGGTGTCCCACATAATCGTGACCGCGCGCAAAAAGGGAATTTTCGCCCAGCCGCTCGAATAAATCGCGGCAGAGAGTCGCTCGCTCGTCATCACGATTTCGCCGTCGGCTTTGCGCACCGCGCACGCGACAAATTTTTTTCCGCGCATCATCACGCCTTCGATCACCGCTTGCCCGCCGTACATTGCTTTTTGATTCAAGTTGCCTCCAGTGAATGCAAGGGAGCAGGGGTGCAAGCGAGCAAGGGGGATTTTCTCCCCGGCTCCCTCGCTCCCCGGCACACTTGCGATAATTCTACGGGCATATTACTTGACCGACGCAACGATGTCAACAAAACTTTGACCTCGTTCAATTCTCGCATACAATCCGCCCCGATGAATTATCAAGCCGCGCTCGATTACATCTATTCCTTCATCCCGTCCGAAATGCCGACCGCGCTCGCGTACTCGCCGCATCGGTACAAAATCGAACGGATGGAACGCTTGCTTGCCGCGCTCGGCGATCCGCACAAAAAATTTCGATCCGTGCATATTGCTGGCACCAAAGGCAAGGGCTCGACCGCCGCGCTGACCGAAAGCATTTTACGAGCGGCGGGCATCCGCACCGCGCTCTACACCTCGCCGCATTTGCATTCCTTCCGCGAGCGCATGCGCGTTGCCGGCGAAAAGATTTCGCAAGACGAGGTGGCGGCGCGGACGACGAAACTCCAGCCGCTCGTCGCGCAGATCGAAGGCGTCACGACCTTTGAAATCATCACCGCGCTCGCGTTCGATTATTTCGCGGCGCAAAACGTGGATATTGCCGTGATCGAAGTCGGCTTGGGCGGGCGGCTCGACGCGACGAACGTGCTGCAGCCGCTCGTCTCGGTCATCACGCCGATATCGTTCGATCACATGGCGATTCTTGGCGACACGCTTGAAAAAATTGCGCGCGAAAAAGCCGGCATCATCAAAGCCCGAACACCGGTCGTCATCGCGCCGCAACGCGACGAGGCGCGCGCGGTGTTTGAGGAGGTCGCGCGGGGGCGCGGGGCGGAGTTGATTCAAGTTTCAAAAACACTTACGTTTCAGGTCGCAGGTTCCAAGTTTCAAGTCCTTCCAAAAGATAGATCGCTTGAATACCAGAAGATTGGTTTCAATCGAATCGACCTGCGACCTGCAACCTGCGACCTGCAACTTACGACCTGTGACCTGCGACTTCCTCTTCTCGGCAACCACCAACTCGCCAACGCCGCCACCGCGTTCGCCGCGATTCAAGTCTTGCGCGCGCAAGGTATCGCAGTTTCCGACGAAGCAATCTCGCGCGGCATCGCGAATGTAGAATGGCAAGGACGCTTTGAAATTCTCGCGCGCGATCCATTCTTCATTGTGGACGGCGCGCACAACGCCGACTCCGCGCATCAACTTGTCTTGACCCTGCGCGATTATTTTCCGCGCGCGCCGCTGCATTTTATTTTTGGCGCATCGAGCGACAAAGACATTGAAGGGATGTTCGCAGAAATCTTGCCGCACGCCGCGTCGCTCACGCTGACGCGCTCGATCCATCGCCGCGCCTCCGATCCGGCGCGGCTTGCCGAACTCGCGGCGAATTATCGCGTCGAGACGCGCGTCGTCGCCGATGTGGAATCGGCAATCCGCGCGGCGCTGGCGCACCAGGATCGCGCCGCGGTCGTCTGTGTAACCGGGTCGCTGTTTCTCGTCGGCGCCGCGCGCGAGATTTGGTTCGCGCAAAATGGAGTGAGCGTGGAAAAAGATTGATTGGTTTTTGACACTCGTAAATCGCTGTGGTAGTATTAACCAATGGGGCTAGTGCGATTTCGATCCTGAAAACTCACTCGCCTCGCCACAGGCGAATAGAATTCAAGCGTTCTTTGCCTGCAAACTAGTGCAGCCACTTGAAAAAGTTGCATACCAACCCGATTGGGCTTCACGCTCAAATTCGCCCGAACATTCAGGGCGAACCCCGCACTTTCAAGTGTATGCACTACTAGCGCCATTGGTTATCGCGCTATCAGTGCCCGGAGTATGAATGGCTAGAAAAAACGGTATCAAAAAAATAGACGCGTCCATCTTCGACCCCGAAGCGAATGCTTTTGAGTTGCCCCTGTTGCCCGTTCGGGACGCGATTGTTTTTCCACAATTCATGAGCCCGCTGATTGTGGCGCGCGAACGCTCGATCCGCGCGATTGATGCCGCGCAGACGGGCGACAAGCGCGCGCTCGCGTTCACCCAACGCGACAATTCCGTCCAAGACCCAACGCAAAACGATCTCTATGACATTGGCACCGAAATAACCATCGGGCGGCATATGCACTTGCCCGACGGCACCTCGAGCGTTTTTGTCGAAGGCATCCGGCGCGTCCGCTTGTTGGAAGTGATCGAAAGCGATAATTATCTGCGCGCGCGCGTCGTGCCGGTGCAAGAAACGTATGACGAGAATTTAACGACCGAAGCCCTGCGCCGCGCGGTCTTGGCATTGTTTGAAAAAATCACGCAATTGAATCCGCATCTGCCGGAAGATTCGTACGTCACCGCCATGAATACGGAAACGTCGGGGCGGCTCGCGGATTTTGTCGGCACGTCGCTGAATGTGGACGTGAGCAAACGCCAAGCCCTTTTGGAAGCGTCGGACACAACCGTCCGTTTGCAGCATGTTTCCATCTTGCTCGCGAAAGAATTAGACGTACTGGAATTGCAGAGCAAGATTCACAACAAGGTTCAAGAAGAGGTTGACAAATCCCAGCGCGAATATTATTTGCGTGAGCAAATGCGCGCGATTCAAACCGAACTCGGCGAAGTGGACCCGCAAATGCGCGAGGTGAGCGATCTGCGCGAGAAAATCGAAGCCGCCGGCATGCCGGCGGAGACGCGCGAGAAAGCCCAGCACGAACTCGACCGGCTCGCGCAAATGCCGGGCAGCGCGCCCGAAGTCGCCGTTATTCGCACGTTTCTCGACGTGCTCGTTTCGCTCCCGTGGACGCAAGCGACGACAGATAATTTGGACATCGCGACTGCCGCGAAAGTTTTAGACGATCAGCATTACGGTTTGCAGAAAGTCAAAGAGCGCATTTTGGAACAGATCGCCGTCCGCAAACTTGCCGGCGAAAAAATGCGCGCGCCGATCCTGTGCTTTGTCGGTCCGCCCGGCACCGGCAAAACCTCGATGGGGCGCTCGATCGCGCAAGCATTGGGACGCAAATTTGTGCGCGTGTCGCTCGGCGGCGTGCACGACGAAGCCGAAATTCGCGGGCATCGCCGGACGTACATCGGCGCAATGCCGGGGCGAATTTTGCAAACGATGCGCCGCGCCGGTTCGATCAATCCGGTCTTTATGCTCGACGAAGTGGACAAGATCGGCGCGGATTTTCGCGGCGACCCGAGCGCGGCGTTGTTGGAAGCGCTCGATCCCGAACAGAACTATGCGTTCAGCGATCATTACCTCGAAGTCGCGTACGATCTCTCCAAAGTGATGTTCATCACCACCGCGAATATCCTCGATCCCGTTCCGCCGGCGCTGCGGGATCGGATGGAAGTGATCGAGTTTCCCGGCTATATCGAAGAAGAAAAATTGGCGATTGCGCGGCAGTTTCTCGTTCCGAAACTCAAGAGCGAACACGGGCTGGGCGCGCAGCCAAAATTTTCCGACGCCTCCATTCGCGGGCTGATTCGCGAATATACGTACGAAGCCGGCGTTCGTAATTTGGAACGCGAGCTCGCCAACATCTGCCGCAAAGTCGCGCGGCTGACGGCGGAAGAAAAGCGCGTGCCGCAAACGGTCGGCGCAGAATCGCTTTTCAAATATTTGGGTCCGCAAAAATTTTACTTCGGCGCGGCGGAAGAGAGCGATCAGATTGGCGTCGCGACCGGCGTCGCGGTTTCGGAAGCCGGCGGCGATACGATGGCGGTCGAAGTGACGCTGATGCGCGGCAAAGGCAATTTGGTTTTGACCGGGCAGCTCGGCGAAGTGATGCAAGAGTCCGCGCAAGCCGCGCTGTCGTACGCGCGCGCGCATTCCAAAGAGTTGGGCTTGAAAGACAATTTCGATAAACTCGATATTCACATCCACGTCCCGGAAGGCGCGATCCCCAAAGACGGACCGTCCGCCGGCATTACGATGGCGACCGCGCTCATCAGCGCCCTCTCGCGTCGCCCGGTCAACAAGCTGGTCGCCATGACCGGCGAGATCACGTTACGCGGGCGCGTTTTGCCGATTGGCGGGCTGCGTGATAAAATCTTGGCGGCACACCGCGCCGGCTTGAAGAAAATGCTCATCCCCAAAAAGAACAAAAAAGATATGGTGGACGTGCCCAAGAAAATTCAACGCGAAATGAAATTTATTTTCGTCGAGCGCATGGATCAAGTTCTGCCGGTCGCGCTCGCGCACCGGCGCGGCGCACATCCGATCGCGCCGGCGAGTCGCCCGATTCCGCCGGCTTAGGGTTTGGATCGCGCCAAATTATTTTCACGTCAGGAGTTTCCTTTGACCACTTGTCCCAATTGCGGGTCGCCCGTTACGCCGGGACTGCGTTATTGCGGCGTCTGTTCGTACGATCTGCAAGCCGCGCCCGCCAGTACCGTGCCCGCGAGTCTCCCCGCGGACGATGAAGCATCTCCCTACGCATATTCCCAACCCTACGGCTATTTCGATACGCAACCGCTGCCGGAAACGCGCGGCGGCGGACGCACGGTCATGATCGGCATTGTTTTTATTTTGGCGATCTGCCTTGCGTTTGCCTGCGGCGTTTTGGTCGGCGATCAATTGCCGGCGTTGCTCAAGGCGCTCGGATTCGGCGGCGCGCCGCCCACGCCCACCCCACGCCCCTCCGGCTGGATTGATTTGCTTAGTTTGTGGGTCGCATGAACGGATGACGCGCTTCCAATTCAAATAAAGAGAGGTGAGAAAACGCGAATAAAAAACTTTTCGACTCATTGATGGACGCTTGAATCGAGGGATCGCATACCGATGCTTCGAACTTGACGAGGAGGAGAAGAGGATGAAAAGATTCATTGCGTTTATTGCACTCGCGCTGGTCGCGGCGATGGCGACCGCATGCGCGCCTGCCCCCACCGCTACACCGGCGCCAGCCCCGGTACCCGCCCCCGCAACGGCGACGCGAGCACCCGCCGCGCCGGTGGCGCCCACGGCTGTGCCCGCAACGCCCACCGCAACCGCCCGGTCTGGCGGTGAGTTGGTGTTTGCAGTTTCAGACCCGCCCCCGCGAACGTATGATGCGCATCAGGAAACGACGTTCGCTTTGCTCCACCCGGCTTCGCCCCATTACAGCACCCTGCTCCGCTTTGACGCCGACAACTTTCCCAAAATCGTCGGCGATGTCGCGGAAAGTTGGACGGTTTCCTCTGACGGCTTGACCTATACCTTCAAAATCCGCCCGGGGATCAAATTCCATGACGGCAGCGTCCTGACCTCAAAAGATGTTCTGGCGACTTACGAAAAGATCATCTTTGCCTCAGCCGGCGTCGCGAGCGCGCGCAAATCGGCGTACGCCGTCGTGGACAAGATCGAGGCGCCGGACGATGCGACGATGGTCTTTCGACTCAAATACGCGTCGGCTTCGATGCTCACGAATCTGGCATCGCCTTGGAACTATATCTACAAAGCCGACCTGCTCGCCAAGGACCCACGCTACTATGAAAAAAATATCATGGGCACGGGTCCCTTCCGGTTTGTCGAGTATGTCGCCGGCTCGCACTGGGTTGGCAAAAAGTTCGAGGGGTATTTCGTCACGGGGCGCCCCTATCTTGACGGATACAAAGCGGTGATCATCACCGACACCGCCGCCCGCGCCGCCGCCATTCGAGGCGGACAGGCAATGATCGAATTTCGCGGCTTCAACCCCGAAGCCACCGATACACTCGTCAAGGCGTTGGGCGACAAGGTGACCGTTCAAAAAAGCCCGTGGACCTGCAACCTGACCGTCACTCTGAATACAGAGAAAAAGCCCTTTGACGATGTTCGCGTGCGCCGCGCGTTGTCGCTCGCGATTGACCGCTACGAAGCGAACCGCGTCCTCTCCAAAATCTCGCTGATGGGACCGGTCGGCGGGGTCTTGCGTCCGGGCGCCGAATTCTCGGCGACTGAGGCAGAACTGACAAAACTGATCGGCTTTTCGAAAGACATTGACGCCTCACGGAAAGAAGCCCTGCGCTTGCTGAAAGAAGCCGGCGTTCCCGACGGTTTTGCCTTTACGCTCACGAATCGAAACATCCCGGAACCGTACGAACCGACCGGCATCTTTGTGATTGACCAGTGGCGCAAAGTTGGGCTGAATGTCAAGCAAAATGCCGCCCCGACCTACCTGAACGATCTACGGGCAGGCAATTTTGAAGCCGGCATTGACTTTGCCTGCGATCATGCTGACGAACCCGACCTCCAACTGCTCAAGTTCATCAGCGTGGACAAAAGCTCGACCAACTACGCGCGATACAAAGACCCGATCCTCGACGATCTCTACAACAAGCAAAGCCGCGCGACCGATCCCAAGGAACGCGCGAAATTCATCCGCGACTTTGAAAAACGCGTCTTGGACGAGCAGGCGTACCAGTTCCACATTCTGTGGTGGCAACGCATCATCCCGCACTTGACCCAAGTCCGGGGCTGGAAGATAACCCCGAACCACTATATCAATCAAGACCTGCGGGATATCTGGCTCGCCGCGAGCCAGTAGTCATCGAACCAACTCCTCGCCCCACAATGCGTGGGGCGAGGAGTTCCCTGACACGCCTTTGAAAGAGAGCAAGTCGCGCTTTTCGCAACAGTCGGGCACTGTTTTTGACAACCGTGCAAAGAACGTCAAGTACGTTAGTACGAAAGGGGTAAAAATGTTACACATCTCCTCAGCGCGCTGGGCGCGCAAGACCGTGTTCGTTTTGCTTGCCGTCGTCGTAGTAGCCAGTCTCGCAACGACAGCAGTATTCGCTTACAACAAGATTGTCGTCGTCGAGCCATCACAAAATGTCGCTAGTCTAAAAGAGGTTATGACTCGTGCAGACTTTCCGCTATGGGTCTCAGGTATGGGCAAACTCACTCGCATCCAAGATATTGGGGACGGGCAGAACTACAACGTGATTCTCCAATACACGCTCGATGACGGACGGAAGGTCTACATCAGCGAGTCGAGTAGTTACTGGCATCTCGATAAATGGGATACCGTAGACCCTGCTCGACTCCTCGAACGCGACATAGAAATTAACGGGTACAAGGGGGTACTCTCACTGAATCAAGTCACGCGTGTAGATAAGAGCACGAACAGCATGAAGACTGAATTAGGTAGCCCATCACTGCACTGGGACACGGATACAACGGCACTCTGGTTAAGTGTACACGCTGACAATGTTTTAACGCGGGATGAACTTGTCGCCATCGCCAAATCCATGCGAAAAGCGAATTCCAGTCAGTAAGGGAGACCGTTAGCGAAGATGCGGGTCAGGGAACACCTGCCCGCCGATTCCGCCACGGTCGCCGCCTTTTGGCGTATGGGGTTTGCGCTGGCAAACGTACTTGCATTTCGCCAGACACTTTGCGGCGGAATCGGCGGGCGGTAACGCAAGCGGGAGAAACCCGTTTTCTGCGCCCCGCTCCGCTTCGCTTCGGGGGTAATAAAGAAAACGGGTTTCTGGCGAATCAACTGAAAGTACTTTCAATAATGCAAAAGTATATCCTGACGCGATTGCTCCTGATGATTCCCACGCTCTTGGGAGTGGCAATCCTCATCTTTCTCCTGTTACGGGTCATTCCCGGCGATATTGTCGAACTGAGATACGCGGGAACGAGCAGCTACGTTCCGCAAGAGACGATTGATCAGGAACGCGCGCTGCTCGGCTTGAACAAGCCGCTGTGGGAACAATTTTGGAATTGGATCGCGGGCATTTTGCGTTTTGACTTTGGTACCTCGATGTGGACGGGACGGGCGATCACGTACGAGGTCGCCATTCGTCTTGAACTGAGTCTGCAGCTCGCGATGATGGCGACGCTCATTGCGGTCATTCTTTCCATTCCGCTCGGTACGCTTGCCGCGCTCAAACAAGATACGTGGGTAGATTATGCCATCCGTATTTTTTCGATCGCCGGCTTGGCAATGCCTTCGTTTTGGCTTGGAATATTGATGATTCTGGCGCTCTTGATTCTTTTTCAATGGCTGCCGCCGATATTGTTCACATCGCTTTGGGTGGATCCGGTCAAGAATTTGTCGCAAATGATTTTGCCCGCGCTCGCTGTCGGCTATAGATATTCGGCGGTTGCCACACGCATGACGCGCTCCACGATGTTAGAAGTCATGCGCGAGGACTATATGCGGACCGCCCGAGCAAAAGGAGTGCGCGAAAGATTCGTCGTGATGCGGCATGGTCTCCAGAATGCAATTCTGCCGGTCGTTACCGTCATTGGACTCGAGTTCGCCTTTCTGCTCGGCGGTCTCGTGGTGACGGAACAGGTCTTTAATCTCAATGGCATTGGACAATTATTTGTGCAAGCGGTGACGCGCCGCGATTACACCTTGACGCAAGGGCTGGTTCTGTTGGTCAGTTTCGTTTTTATTTTCGTGAACTTTGTGATTGACTTGCTGTACTCATTCCTGGACCCAAGAATTCGGTACCAATAAGATGAACTCTCTGTCACCGACTTGGCTTGCATCGTTGGTTCGCTTTATCCGGCGGCGTCCGTTAGGCGCAGCCGGCGGCGCGATCATTCTTGTGATGATTATCGCGGCGGCGTTGGCAAGCGTCATCGCGCCGCACGATCCGCTCGAGACGAATTACGCCGCTCTGTTCAAACCACCCAGCCCCGAATTCTGGCTCGGCACGGACGGGTTTGGCAGAGACGCGTTCAGCCGCCTCTTGTACGGCGCGCGCACTGCCCTGTTCGTCGGATTCAGCGCGTCCTTCCTCGGCGCGGCGATTGGAGTCGTCATTGGGATCACCAGCGCGTATGCGGGCGGAAACATTGATCTGTTCATCGAACGCATCATGGACGTTTTCCTGTCTTTTCCCATTATTGTCCTCGCGTTGGCAATCGTCGCGGTCTTGGGCGGCGGCATCGTCAATCTCATTTTTGCGATTACGATTCCTTTCATCCCGCGCACCGCGCGCGTCATTCGCTCCAGCGCGCTCGTGATTCGCCAGATGCCGTACGTGGATGCCGCGCACTCGATTGGGTCGCCGGACGCGCGAATTATTTTTCGGCACATCTTGCCGAATGTAATGGCGCCGTTTCTCGTGATGCTGACCGCGTTTCAAGGGCAAGCCATTCTGCTGGAAGCGTCGCTCTCGTTTCTGGGCTTGGGCGTTGCCGAGCCAACGCCGGCGTGGGGCTTGATGCTCCGGGGCGCGGCGGTCACGTTTGCCGAGCGCGCGCCGTGGATGGGCTTCTTCCCCGGCTTTGCGATCAGTCTCTCCGTGTTTGCCTTCAATCTCTTGGGCGATTCATTGCGCGATGCACTCGATCCGCGCCTTCGGCTGTGATGATTTTCCTCTGCGTCTCCCCTGAAGGGGACTTGCAGTCTGCGGTTGAAAAATTTGCTCCGACTCGATTATGATGACCACTGAAATCAAAGCGCTCACGTTTGACGTATTCGGCACGGTCGTGGATTGGCGCGGCAGCATCCTCGCTGAATTGAACGCGCTCGGTCGCGCCCAAGGCATCTCCGAGAATTGGGATGCGTTCGTCGAGCAATGGCGGCAAGGATTCCGGCAGGGGCAAGCCGATGTCCGCGCCGGCAAGTTGCCCTGGACGAATATGGCGTCCATTCATCGGAAGAAACTGGACGAGTTGCTCGTTGAATATGGAATCCATAACTTGACCGAAGAGGAAATTACCCGCCTCAACACCGCGTGGTACCGCCTCAAGCCGTGGCAAGATACGATTCCGGGGCTGACGCGGCTGAAAAAGAAATATATTCTCGCCACGCTGTCGAATGGCGATATGCCGGGCTTGGTCAATCTCTCTAAATTCGCGGTTCTGCCGTGGGATTGCATTTTCTCGGTTGACATGTTCAAGCATTTCAAGCCCGCCCGCGCGACGTACATCGGCGCGTGCGAACTGCTGGGCTTGCCGCCGGAGCAAGTGATGATGGTCGCCGCGCATAATTACGACTTGAAAGCGGCGCAATCGTTCCGCATGAAGACCGGCTTTGTGCTCCGCGCGCACGAGTTTGGACCGCAACAGACTGTTGATTTGAAACCGGAAGGCGAGTGGGATGTGGTGGTTCAGGATTTGGAGGAATTGGCGGCGGTGATGGGGACGTGATAGATAATTCAAATGATTCTCGCCAAAAGCCAATATGCGGAAGACATTCCGCCTAACACTGTGGACGTATTGTACGGATTTTTTCCGTATAAGCAGTAGTTGGGCCGCCAAAGCTACACTCGCCCGACCCCATTGGGGCAGTTGACGAAGTTACCCACCGTAGTTACAATCCAACCGATGCGATTTGAATGGGATGAAGCCAAACGGCTCGCAAATATCGAAAAGCACGGGATTGATTTTGCAGACGTGCCGCCCATGTTTAACGGCGATGTTTTTACGATTGAAGACCAACGGTTCGATTATGATGAAACGCGCTACATCACATTTGGCCTCTTGAAATTTCGCGTCATTGTGGTGGCGCACGCGGACGACGACGACGTCATTCGGATTATCTCGGCCAGAAAGGCCTCGAAACATGAAGAAAAACAATACTTCGAAGAAATCGGGCACTGACCTGAAGCGTCTGGATGCCATGACGGATGCCGATATCGATTTTTCGGATATTCCCGAAGTCACGCCGGAAATGTTCGCCAAGGGGGTGGTGCGACGCGGTCTCAAACCTATCACCAAACGTCAACTAACGCTACGTCTCGACAGCGATGTCATCGAGTGGTTTAAGCGCCAGGGCCACGGATACCAAACCAAGATGAATGCATCGCTGCGAACCTATATGGAAGAACACAACAAGACCATTCGTTCACACGCCAAAGTCGTAACACGCCGGGGGTAGTTTACGCCACCTTAGTGGGCGGCCCAACACGGGCTGCAGGCGACGGGGCGGGGCTCGGCCCCTGAGAAGGTTCGTGTACTTTGAGCGAGTCTTGCTCGCGTCAGAGTCTTTACTTCCCCGCCCCGCGCCTGATGCCCATCGTTCGGCGGCATCCGTTGCCGCTACGCAGGACGAAAGCAGAACAAAAAAAACAGAAAGGAGCACGTTATGATTACCTTGAAGATGATCGGATACGCGTTTGCAGCAGCAATTGCCGCGTCATTGGGTGTCCTGTTTCTCGGTCTAGGCGTGTTTGGCCTCCAGTTCGCTCAGTGGGCTGAGTGGGAGGGCAGAATCGTAGGGATGGTTGGAACTATGGCTGGAGTTGCCGGCGCCGTCGTTGGTTTGATGATGGCTTTACGCGCAGAGCGGCGAGCAATCGAAAGCGCGTCTATTCGCGGCGGCGTTGGGCATGACACGAGACGCCGCTGAAGACTTGCGCGACGCACAGTTGCAAATAGTGTTGCACTATGAATCGCCGACCGCGCGGCCAGAACCCGCAGCGGCGCCAGCGTAAAGAATGCGTGGCCGTCTATAGTATGAACCCCCTCACCATTCACTTTCTCGGCAGCGGCGATGCGTTTGGCAGTGGCGGGCGCTTTCAGACTTGCATTTGCGTAACAACTTTTCGCGAGCGGTTTCTCCTCGATTGCGGCGCGTCGTCGCTCATCGCGATGCGGCGCGACCGCATTGATCCGCTGAGCATTGACACGATTCTTCTCACTCACTTGCACGGCGACCATTTCGGCGGCTTGCCCTTTTTCATCCTCGACGCGCAGTTGATCTCCAAACGCTCCGCGCCGCTCACGATTGCCGGACCCATCGGCACACAAGCGCGCGTCATCAATGCGCTGGAGATATTCTTTCCCGGTTCCTCAAGCATTCAGAAAAAGTTCGCGCTTGAATTCATCGAAATCCCGGAACGGCAGATGACGACGATTGGCAATCTGCGCGTGACCGGCTTTCCGGTCGTTCACGCCAGCGGCGCAACGCCGTACGCTCTGCGCGTCGAGTGCGAAGGCAAAGTGCTTGCATATTCCGGCGATACGGAGTGGACCGATGCATTGCTCGAAGCGGCAAACGGCGCGGACTTGTTCATCTGCGAAGCGAATTATTTCGAGAAAAAAATAAAATTCCATTTGGATTACCAAACCGTGCTCGAGCAGCGTGCCGCGCTCGGCTGCCGCCGCTTGGTCATTACGCATATGAATGCTGAATTGCTCGCGCGCTTGCCGGAGATCGAGATCGAATACGCCGAAGATGGGAAACAGATCGTTTTGTAACCCTACCTCTCCATCGAGTTGACTGATTGTGATTTCCTCCTTGACCGCTTTGGCGCTTTTCGCGATCATTGCAACCGCTTGCGCGCCCACCCCAACCCCAGCCCCCACCGCGATTCCTCCCAC
>JACQGS010000070.1 GCA_016199405.1 Chloroflexota bacterium
GGCACGCGTTTGCAAGTCGTGCGCTCGTTTGAGCGCTATGTCGAATTAACGCATGGTGATTCATCGAAAGGCAACGCGGTGAAATGGCTCTCCGCGCAATGGAATATTCCGCGTGAGGAAATTATCGCGATTGGCGATCAAGACAATGATCGTTCGATGCTTGAATATGCCGGGCTAGGCGTCGCGATGGGGAATGCGATCGAGAGGTTGAAATCGGTCGCGCAGTTTGTCGCGCCGAGCGCGGCGGAGGACGGCGCGGCGGTCGTGATCGAAAAATTTATTTTAGGACGCGATTGAACATGGCTTTGAAAACTCAAATTCTGCCTGCGCGCGACACCGCCGCGTTTGCGCACGCCGTGCGCCTCTTGCGCGCGGGCAAAGTCATTGCCTTTCCAACCGACACGGTTTACGGCGTCGGCGTCGCCGGCTTCAACGCGCGCGCGATCGAGCAATTATTTGTTGCCAAAAGCCGACCGCTTGATAAGGCAATTCCGCTGTTGCTGGCGGATGCGCGCGACCTTGCCCGCGTCGCGAGCGAAATTTCGGCGGCCGCGCGCGTGTTAGCCGAAAAATTTTGGCCCGGCGCGCTGACACTGGTCGTGCCGGCGAGCGAGCGCGTGCCGAAAATTCTGCTCGCCGGCGGCGCGAGCGTTGCGGTGCGCGTGCCGAATCACGCCATCGTGCACACGCTCATCAGCTCGCTTGATGCGCCGCTCGCCGCGACGAGCGCGAATATTTCCGGCGCGCGCGATCCGCAGACCGCGCCAGAAGTTTTCGCGCAACTGAACGCGCGCATCCCGCTCATTCTCGACGGCGGCGCGACGCGGGGCAATGTGCCGTCAACCGTGATTGACGTTACTGTTGACCCGCCGCGGGTCGTGCGCGTGGGGGCGGTGAGTGTGGAGGATGTCGAGCGCGTGCTCGGACTAAAGGTGCAAACAGGTATGTGAGTATGTAGGTATGTGGGTATGTGAGTCTTTAGTATCTACTCACACACTTTCAAACTCACACACTCTCAAACTCGCCCATGCTTATTGGAATTGACGCCTCCCGCGCGATCAGCCCTGCGCCCACCGGCACGGAAACTTATTCGTGCGAAATAATTCGCGCGCTGCTGCAGCTCGACCGCGAAAATTCTTATCGCCTCTATACGCGCGCGCCTGTCCCGCGCGAGTTCTTCAGTGCCCAGAGTCCAACGTTCGGTGTCCAAAGTCCAAAGTCCGATGTCCGGCGTCCGGCGTCTGACCACGAATTACGTAATACGCAATACGCAATACGCTCCCTGCCATTTCCCCGCGCTTGGACCCACGCGCGTCTCTCGTACGAAATGCTCGCGCACGCGCCCGACGTGTTGTGGGTGCCCGCGCACGTTCTGCCGGCAATTCATCCGCGCCGATCAATCGTGACTGTGCACGACCTCGGGCAATTTTATTTTCCGGAAGCATATCCGCCCGCGACGCGGCTGTATCATTTCTGGTCGACGCGTTGGAACGCGCGCGCGGCGTCGCATATTTTTGCGGACTCGCTCGCGACGAAAAATGATTTGATGCGGTTTTGCCAAGTGGCGCCGGAAAAAATTTCGGTCGTTTATCCGGCGTACGACGCGCAATTGTATCAGCCCGTGCGGGATGCCGCGCGCATCGAAGCAGTGCGTGAAAAATATCACGTAGGCATAGACTATATCATCACGGTCGGCACAATTCATCCGCGAAAAAACTATACTCAACTGCTAGATGCTTTTGCAAGCCTGCGACCTGAAACTTGGAACTTGAAACTTGTCATTGTTGGAAAACGCGGTTGGCTTTACGATGAGATTTTCAAGCAAACGCAATCTCTCCGTCTCTCAATCTCCTTCTTGGAATACGTTCCACCAGAAGACCTGCCATCTCTTCTCTCCGGCGCGCGCGCGTTTGTGTTTCCGAGTTTGCATGAAGGTTTCGGCTTGCCGATCTTGGAAGCGCAGGCGTGCGGCGTGCCGGTAATTTGCTCGAACACGTCGTCATTGCCCGAGGCGGCAGGGCAGGGCGCGTTGCTGGTTGATCCGCGCGATGAGGATGCAATTGCGGACGGCATCGCGCGCGTGCTGAGCGATCGCGCGTTGCGCGAAGAATTGATCGCGCGTGGATTTGAAAATGTGAAACGGTTTTCGTGGGAGGAGAGCGCGGGGAAGGTGCAGCGTGTGTTGAGCCAAAAAACGGCTTGACGGTCAGACGAAAGTAAGTAATATTGCTGGCTGAAACTTGGCTTTGGACTTGGTTCCGTTGATGGACTGCTCTGATGACTGGGAGCGACGACCAGCGATGTCTTGCGCTTGGACCGCTCTCCGCGAGGTTCAGTTCAGGTGACGGAACTACTCTCGGAGAAGTCTCCCATGTTACATCGGATCGTCGGTCTCGTGGTCTTTCTTTTCAGTTCCTTTTTGTTTGCGTCACCCCTTCTTGCCACCCCGCCCGCTCAGGTTCAACGGGCAACGCTCGCCGTTCTCGATAGGTCCAACTCGCCCATTTCAAAATTGACCGATGGTGATTTCATCAAGCTTAGCGTCAAAACAGCCGCCAAAGCTGACAAGCCCACGCGTGTCTCATTTTCTTTCGACACGGAGAGTACCAGCATCGCTGAATGCACAATCCAGGCGGGAAGCGATGGCTGTCAGACTGAGTTGTTCCCAACGTTGGGCTGGTACTGGAGCCAAGACGGCCAGCCTCGCGTCAAGCGCCTCATTCGCGTAAATTCGGCAGAGCTGCCCGGCTCTGAGACGACAGAAGTCCAGGTTGCCGCGCGACCAGTCGTTTTGCTCTACGGGTTACAGGGAAGCTCGGATGACTGGCATAACTACACCGGCTCGTCAGGATTTCTCACTTCGATCGGGCTGCGGGGCTATGCTGTAGGTGACGGACAGGTAGCCGGCGATATGAACACCGGCAGGCGTGAAGATCCAACCGGCAGGGCCAACACGCTCGCGGAGAATGCCGCAATCGTCGGGCAATATATTGCGCAGGTTAAGAACATCACGCACGCCCAGCAGGTGGATTTGATCGGCTATAGTATGGGTGGCTTGATCGCCCGCTATTACATCGACCGTGTGATGCAAGATCGTGATGTGGCTCAGTTGATCACTCTCGGCACACCTCACAGTGGGACAGAGTGCGCCAACCTGCCAGCTGCCCTGAATTATTATTTGCCTGCCACGTTGGAAATTACCCCCGCCTACCTGCGCGATATTTTCAACCGGCAAATCACACATCAGCGTGGTATCCAGTTTTATCTTCTCGCCGGCACGGTTATTTCAGATCCGGTCAAAGCCTTTTGCACCAGCGTGCCAAACGATCTAATGGTGTCGCGCAGTAGTGTCACGAGCATTCAAGGTCAGGTGAGCCAACTTCCTCTGACGCATCTGGAGTTGACTTTTTCCGATTTGGTCTTTGCCAATTTTGTCAAACCTCTCCTCCAAAAGCCCCCCAATGAATTCGCCGTAGAGCCGGACCGTGTACTGTCCGAGGAGACGCAACCAGAGCTTCAGTTCAGCCGGACCTACACCGGGCATGTAGACCGCGGGACGAGCCAGGAACAAACCATCCACATTGACAATGTCACAGTCGCGAGTTTCGCTCTGTTTGACCCGACCAATTCGCTGACGGTCACTGTCCGCGGCGCCGCCGGGAACGTCATCCAACTCGATCCAGTCAAGAACGGATTGACCGTTATTGACGACCCCTTGACGCTCGTCCACCTGGGCTATGGGTTCTCGAACCCGCGCCCCGGTCCGTGGCGCATCACCGTCCAGGCGACTGATCAAACGCCGAGCGGCGGAGCCGACTATGCGCTGTCTGCCCAATTCCGAGGCAACGCAATTCTTCGAGCCAAGACGAGCAACTTGCTTCCTAAACTCGGCGAAACGGTCGAGTTGACCGGTCGTCTGGAATTGGGCGGGAAGCCTCTGACTGCCGATACGGTGACAGCGTACGTCCTTCGCCCGGACGGGAAAAACGTGACCATTGCCATGGTCCGCAGTGGCGATGGTTTCAACGCCAACTGGACTCCCGAGATCGGAGGCATTCACGGTATTCAGGTGGTGGGGCGCGCCACCACGCCCGATGGTGTGACGATCGAGCGATCCGCGTTTCTCGCAGTTCAGGTGCAGCCCTCTGCGCTGGAAACAATCGTGCGAGAGTCTTTGGGTCTAGGCGTCATTGTGCTGATTGCAGTGGTCTCTGTTGCTGCCATCATCTTTCTTGGCGTACGCACCATACGTCGTTTTCGAAAGCTCGGGTCCTAAAGATGCTGGAACGTGTATGCAGGCTGGCAATGTTCTCATCGCGATGGGTGAGTTGTGCATCTGAATAACGAGGGATTGATTCGCGGTTTAAGCAAGGTCATTTTGCTTCTGCTGAACATCGGACATCGCAATGGAGACTCGTCCATCGTCAAAGTAAACGACCGCACGCGTTTCAAAGTTCGGGTGGATACCTCCGATCTTTCTGTGATTCTCGAGATTTGGGGATTTAAGGTCTATGACGACAGTAAGTTCACGATCAAACCCCAGGACGTGATTATTGATATCGGAGCCCATATCGGCGTATTTGCGGTGCGCGCGGCGCAGCAAGCTTATCTAGGTCAGGTCTTTGCCTACGAGGCGTCCAAGCGCAACTATGACGTGCTCGTCGAAAACCAGCGTTTGAATCGTCTCTTGAATTTGCACGCGCATAACGTGGCGGTCTGGGACCATACCGGGAGTATGGAACTATCGTTCCCGGAATCGAATGGCGCATTCGCGTCTTTGATGCAAGAAAGCAGTGAAGATCACGAAACGGTCGACGCAATGACTCTGGACATGTTGGTAGAGCGCAACCAGCTCGATCACATTGATGTGCTCAAAATAGATGCTGAGGGCGCTGAATATCCGATTCTGTTTGGTTCTTCCGACGAAACTCTGCGCAAGATTCGCTATCTCGTATTAGAGTATCACGACTATGAAGACGGAAAATGGGAGCATCGGGATCTGGAGAAATTCTTGAAAGGGAAAGGGTTTCAAGTAACCAGTTCACCGGGTGTTTTTCTGGAGGGAATTCTGTTCGGCACCGGGTGCTTGAGGGCTTGGCGGACGAATCAAGAAGAATAACCTACTCCCTTGGAACTCTTTTCGCATTCGCAGCGTCTATTACGCGAATCCCATTCTGTGCGAGAGGAGTTCCAAATGAAAACCAAACTTTCCCTCTTTCTTTTCTTTTCCTTCGCGTTCTTCGTCTCCTTCGTGGTTCCACAAACCGCGCACGCGGACGGACTCGTCGTCGTTGATTGTCCGCCCATCGTCGTTCCGCTCGGCACGCCGGTTCCGCTTCCTCTGCCGCAAGAATTCGAGCCAACCGTTGCGCCGCCATTTCTGCCCCCGGTGATTACTCCGCGACCACGCACTTCCCCTCCGTCGCCGCGAATTGTTCCTTGCGCGAATTACCTCTCGGTCAAAAACCACAACGTCACCGTGACGATTGACAACCAAATCGCGCGCACGCGCGTGGATGAGACGTTTCTGAACGACAGCGCGTACTCGCTTGAAGGCACGTACATCTTCCCTCTGCCGGACGACGCCGCGATCGGCGATTTCGCGATGTGGGTGGATGGCAAACGGTTGGAAGGCAGGGTGCTTGATAAGAATCAGGCGCGGCAGATCTACGAAGAGATCGTTCGCACGCGCCGCGATCCCGCGCTTTTGGAATACATCGGACGCAACGCGTTTCAGGCGCGCATCTTTCCCATTCCACCGCGCACCGAGAAAAGGGTCGAGATCGAATACTCGCAGATTCTCAAAGCCGATGCCGGTCTGGTCCGCTACGTCTATCCGCTCAAGACCGAAGCATTCTCACCCAAGCCGCTCGCCAATGTCTCGGTCAACATCGTGATTCGTTCAACTGCCGCGCTCAAAGCGATCTATTCGCCGACGCACAACGTCTCCGTCGCGCGCGATGGCGATTACCGCGCGCGCGTGGGTTACGAAGACGCGAACGTCAAACCTGATCGCGATTTCGTCCTGTACTATTCAGTTACACAGGATGACATTGGGCTGAATCTGTTGAGTTACAAGCCGAGCGGCGAGGACGGCTTTTTCGTCCTGCTCGTCGCGCCCTCCATCGAAACGAAAATCGATCGGCTCATCAACAAAGACGTGATTCTCGTCCTTGACGTTTCCGGATCGATGCAAGGCGCGAAAATCGACCAAGCCAAGCGCGCGCTCAACTACGTGCTCGACCAACTCAATAGCGGCGACCGTTTCAACATCATATCCTTCAGCACCGGCGCCAGCGCCTATGCCGCGTCGCTTCAGCCCGCGTCGGCGCGGAATGACGGGAAAAATTTCGTCACGCGCCTGCGCGCCGAAGGTTCGACGGATATCAATCGCGCGTTGCTCGAAGCGCTGAGTGATGCCGATCCCTCGGCTTCGCTCAGGGCGGAGCGACCGACGACCGTCATCTTTTTGACCGACGGCTTGCCGACGACCGGCGAAACGAACGCGCAAAGAATCGTTGACAACGTCACGCGCGCGGCTCGGTCGAATGTGCGGCTGTTTACGTTTGGAGTCGGGGACGACGTGAATACGATCTTGCTCGATTCGCTCGCGGAGAAATTGCGCGGCGCGAGCGCGTACGTCCGTCCGAATGAAAAGATTGATGAGGTGGTCTCTGCGTTTTACGCCAAAGTTTCGACGCCGGTGCTTGCGGATGTGACGGTAGAGTGGGGCGGCGCGAATGTAAGCGACGTTTACCCGTACCCCTTGCCGGATTTGTTCGCGGGAACCCAACTCGTTGTCGCAGGACGCTATCGCAATCCCGGCGCGACGACGATCACGCTCAAAGGAAATGTAAACGGCATCGCGCAATCGTTTCGCTATGAAACCAATTTCCGCAACTCGACGGGAGGTGCTGAACAAGGCGAAGCATCGATTCCGCGGCTCTGGGCGACCCGCAAGATTGGCTATCTGCTCAATCAGATTCGTTTGCGCGGGGAATCGCGCGAAGCGGTGAATGAAATCGTCGCGCTCGCGGTGCGCTACGGAATCCTCACGCCGTACACGTCATTTCTAGTGGACGAGCGGCAGGATGTGTTCACGCAACAGGGTCGAAGTGAGGCGTCAAAACAAGTGCAGGCAACCGCTGCCGCGCCGGCTGCGCCATCCGGCGCATCGGCGGTTCAGCAAAGCCAGGACCAAAGCCAACTGCGCGGCGCGAATGTTGCGCCAGCGGCTCCAACAATGCCGGCATCGTCGCGATCGAGTCAGTCCTTTGCCGCGCCGATTCAGATTAGCGGAGACAAGACGTTCATCTCGCGTGATGGTGTTTGGATGGACACGCAATTCGATCCCTCCAAGATGGCGACGCGCAAAATCGAAGTCAACAGCGATGCGTACTTTGCGCTCGCCGCCCAGTGGGGCAAGTACGTTGCGCTCGGCACGCGCGTGATTTTCGTCGCGGACGGCATCGCATACGAGATCACGGACAATGGCGGTGGTTCCACATCGGCAAACGCGATTCCAACACGCGCCGATGTAACCCAAACGCCTCAGCAGATTCAACTGCCATTTTTCTCACCGACGCGCGCGCCTGATCTGAATCTGCCGCCAAGCGTTACACAAGATCAAAATAGTGCGACACTCTGGATTGGGGCAGGACTGGTGACGGCAGGTACTTTGGGCGGCACAATTCTGCTGCTCCTGATTCTGCTTCGACGAAAATAATCAAGACCCGAAGAGCTTTGGAACTCTTCGGGTCTTTCACTTCTTTCCCTTTCGTGTTTCTCACTCGCCCTGGCGGGAACGCAAGTGCCAGGGTCGTGCCCTTCGTGGGCAAATATTTCTTTTACCCAAGACCCGCGATCAAAATTAGACTCAGACTCACGACTGCCAGCACCGACGCGACACATAAGCCGACGACGAAGGGCTTGAGTCCGATGCCGCGCAGGGTTTGGATGTTCGTCCCCAGCCCAACCGACGCCAGCGCGGCGAGAATTGCGAACTTGGCTGTTTCGTCCAAAAACTTCAACAGCGCGGCGGCAGATTGCAAATTGCCGGGCTGGTCAACGTTTTGCGGCAAAACTCCAATCGCGATGCCTAGCGTCCGCACCAGCGACAGCGCGATAAATCCCAGCACGAACCACGGAATAAGTTTGCTCAGCGACAGAGTTGATCGCGATTTGTCGCCGGCGTTTTGATTGCGGTTGAAGAGCAGTCCCATCAAGACGATGAGCGGCGCCATCAGCGTATTGCGCGTCAGCTTGACGATCGTCGCGATATTGAGCGATGCCGCGCTGTACGCCGCGCCGACGGCGACGACCTGCGAAGTGTCGTTCACCGCCATCCCCGCCCACATCCCAAACGCGCGGTCACTCAACGTCAAGAATTGTCCGATCAACGGATAGAAGATCACGGCGAGCAAACCAAACAGCGTGATCGTCGCGATGGCAAATCCAACCTCGTCTTCTTTGGCGCCGATTGCCGGCGCGGTGGCGACAATTGCCGAATTGCCGCAAATCGCCGTGCCAACGCCGATGAGCGCGGCAAGGCGCGGCGGAATTTGAAAAACGCGTCCGGCGATTGCCGCCAGCGTCAGCGCGATCGCGATGCACGCGACCACAATCAATAATGCCGATACGCCCACGGCGAATACGTCTTGCAGACTGAGGCGCAATCCCAGCAGGATGATTCCAAAACGCAACACGCGCTGCAACGCGAACTTGATTCCCGCTTCAAATTTCGGCGCGACGCCCAGCGCATTGCGAACGTAAAGCCCCAGCAGCAACGCAATCGAAATTTCGCTAATCGACTTGCTCAGCGTCGGCGCGGGAATGAGCCCATGCAGAAATCGTGCGACCAGCGCGACGCCGATGACGAGATGGAGACCCGCAGACGCCGGCGCGAGTTCCTGAATTATCTTTTTGAATTCAGATAGGGCAGACATGTTGCATTAGACCGTACCGGCATAAAGTCAAAATCATTATTGGACACTGATAAACACAGATTGACACAGATTAAAAACCATAAAAATCAGTGTTCATCCGCGTTAATCTGTGTCCAATACTATTCCAGATAGGCTCTACCTGATAATCTTGTGAATCAACTGCAACGGCGCGGGCGGCACGTCACTCAATGAAATTGCCGCGAGCAAACGCGCTTTTGCCGCGTCGAATTTCGCGCGGTCGTTTGCGTGCAGCGCGAGGAGCGGCTCGCCGCGCGTTACGCATGCTCCGACTTTATGTTTGAACACAATGCCGACCGCGTAATCAATTGAATCGCCTTTTTTCGCACGCCCGCCGCCTAAATCCACGCTCGTATAGCCCACTTCATCCGCTTGTATCGCCGCGATAAATCCATCACGCGGCGCGAGCACCTCTTCGGTAATTTGCGCGCGCGGCAGAACTGCATAATCCTCCAGCACGCGCCGCGTGCCGCTTTGCCCCTCGATCCAATCGCCAAATTTTTGCAACGCTTTGCCGCTTGTCCAAACGCCCTGCAATTTCGCGCGCGCGTCCTTTTCATTTTGCGCGACGCCGGCAATCAAGAGAATTTGCTCCGCGACCGCGAAGCAATGCTCGACAAAATCGGCGGGACCGCGTCCCTTCAACGTTTCAATCGCTTCGACCACTTCGAGCGCGTTGCCGACCGCATTCCCGAGCGGCTGATTCATATCGCTGATCACCGCGCCGACGACGCGCCCCGCGCCTTGTCCAATTTTCACCATCAACTTTGCCAATGCCGTCGCGTCCTCCTCGGTTTTCATGAACGCGCCTTTGCCGACTTTGACATCGAGCACGATGATCTGCGCGCCCGCCGCGATTTTTTTGCTCATGATCGAAGCGGCGATGAGCGGCAGTGAGCTGACCGTGCCAGTCACATCGCGCAACGCATACAGCTTGCCGTCGGCGGGCGCGAGGTCGTGCGTTTGTCCGGCGACAACGATGCCGATACGTTTGAGTTGCGCGATAAATTCCTCCGTGCTCAAATTCGCGCGCCAGCCCGGAATCGCTTCCAATTTATCGAGCGTGCCCCCGGAAAATCCAAGCCCGCGTCCGGACATTTTGCCAAACGGCAGATCGAGCGCGGCGATGAGCGGCGCGACGACGAGCGTCGTTTTATCGCCCACGCCGCCGCTCGAATGTTTGTCGAGCACGCGCGGCGACACTGACGCCAGATCGAGAATTTCGCCGGAGTGTGCCATCGAGAGCGTGAGGTTCGTCGTCTCTTCTTCGTTCATCCCGCGCAAATAAATTGCCATCGCCCACGCCGCCGCTTGATAATCTGCGATCTCGCCGCGCGTGAATCCTTGAACGAAAAAATCAATCTCTTCGCGCGTCAGCGCGTGCCCATCGCGTTTTTTTTCGATAATGTCTACCGCGCGCATCTTGGCTCCTAATTTTCGATTTTCGATTGATGATTCCTGCACCCGCTGGCTCTTACAAATCGAAAATCGCAAATCCGAAATCGAAAATTTTCAATACGCTCCCCGCGCAAACAGCACGGTTGGGATCGTCTTGATCAGAATCCAAATATCCATCCACGGCGACCAGTTCTCGATGTAATA
>JACQGS010000059.1 GCA_016199405.1 Chloroflexota bacterium
AAGACACGGCGCGCTATCTCGCGTTCACGAATATCGCGTTCATGGAGAATCTGGGCTTGTTTGATACGGCGCAGATTGAAGAAGATAAATAGTGTGACAAGTGGCAAGTGACGGGTGACAAGGAAAACCTGTCTCTTCCACCTGTCACCTGGCACCTATGCAAACCCGCGTCGGTTTTATCGGCATCGGCAAGATGGGAAATCCGATGTGCCGGCATTTGCTCGCCGCCGGATTCCCGCTGACCGTTTTTGATTTGCAACCCGAAGCGACGCGCACGCTCGCGACACTCGGCGCGCGCGAGACGAAGTCGCCGCGCGAGGTGGCGCAAAACAGCGATGTGATGCTCGTGATGGTGACGGACGACGCGGCGGTGCGCGCGGTCGGCACGGAATTGATCGAGGGCGCGCGCGCCGGCGCGGTGATCGCGATTTGCAGTTCGGTGCATCCGGACACGTGCCGCGATCTGGCGCGCGTCGCGGCGGAGAAAAACATCGGCGTGGTGGATGCGCCGGTCGCGCGCGGGCAACGCGGCGCGGAAGCCGGCGAGCTGACGGTTTTCTTTGGGGGCAAATCGAGCGACGTCGAAATATGCAAGCCCGTGTTTGCCGCGTTCTCGAAAACGCAGTTTCATATGGGCGCGGTCGGCGCGGGGCAGATCACAAAAACGTGCAACAACCTTTTGCATTGGTCGGGCGTCGTCGCGTGTTATGAAACGCTGACGCTCGGCGCGCGGTTCGGCATCGCGCCGGCGGATTTGCGCGCGGCGATGCTCGCCGGCAGCGCGGATAGCCGGACGTTGCGCGAGTTGCATCTCATCGGCATGTATTGGCCCCACAAAGATATGGAGACCGCGCTCGAACTCGCGGACGCGAACGAAATGCCAGTGCCGCTGATGCGCGAGGTGAACGAGTTGGTGACGAAAATTTCCGCACAAGATTTGCGGACACTCTTTGAAAAAAATGACTGACGAAACACTCGCCGGAAAAATTGCACTCGCGGTGCGAATGCTCACGTCCGAAGGGCTGATGGATTTCAACGGGCATTTGAGCGCGCGCGATCCGCAAAACCCGAATCACATTCTGATCAATCCGCGTCACGTCAGCCGCTCGGTCGTGACCGCGCAAGATATTGTCACGGTGGATTTGCGCGGACAGCCGGTGAACGGCGGCAAAGAGCCGCCGAGCGAAACGCCGCTGCATACGGCGATTTATCGGCAACGCGCGGACGTGATCAGCGTCGCGCACATTCATCCGCAAATCGCGACTGCGTTCAGCATCGCGCAGATTCCGATCGAGCCGGTCTTTACGCTCGGTTGTTTGTTCGGGGACGGCGTGCCGGTTTACGACAAACCGGATTTGATTCGCACCGACGCGCTGGGCGATGAGCTGGCGGAAAGTTTGGGCGCCGCGCGCGCCGCGTTGATGCGCGGGCACGGCGCGGTGGTCGTCGCGGAAAATGTCGAAGCGTGCTTCACCGCATGCATTTGGTTCGAGGAGAACGCGAAAAAGCTTTTTGCCGCGCGGCAGATGAGCACCACCGTCCATGCGTTCACGCCAGCTGAAACCGCGCGCGTCAAAGCCGATTTGTGGCGACCAGAAACGATTCGCAAGACGTGGGACTATTACGTGGACAAGGGCAAACGCGCGGGAGTGATCTAGAATTTTCGATTTTAGATTTGCAATTTGCCATTATCCAATCGAAAATCGGCAATTGGCAATCGAAAATTGGTGGAACCATTTTGGATGACACTACGGAAAGTCAGTCTCGCGCTCGGATTATTGCGTACCTTGAAAACCATAACACGCTGACGCTCGCGACCGAACGCGAGGGCAAGCCGTTTGCCTGCTCGCTCTTTTACGTGAACGATGGTTGGACCATCTATTTCGTTTCCGACACCAAGACGCGGCACGCGCAGAATATCGCCGCGAATCCGCGCGTCGCGGCGACGGTTCACGAAGATTATCGCGATTGGCGCGTGATTCAGGGCGCGCAACTCGAAGGCGAGTGCGCGCAAGCGAATGTGATCGAATCGGCAAAAGCGCTCGTGCTGTACGCACAGAAATTTCCGTTCGTGAAAGATTTAGGCGCGGCGATGGCGAAGGTGCATTTCTACAAAATCACGCCGCACTGGGTGCGCTTTGTGGACAACACGCGCGGGTTTGGATTCAAAGAGGAAATTGAGTTGTAACTGCAAAAAGAAAACCAAATCCCAAATCCCAATTTCCAAATCCCAACTTGCCCTGTGTCCCCTGTGACGGCAAAGATTTGAGAGGCCAATATGGCTGACGCAAAATTCAAAGACGAAATGCCGGAGCTCGCCGAGTTTCGCGAAAAGTTTCATTACGCCGGTTTGCATTTTCAAGATCTGGCGAATCGCCCTCTGCACACGCGCCCGTTGCGCAATAACGCGGGCGCGTGGTTCGAACTCGCGGATTACAAAGCGATGGAAGCGCATATCAGCGAAATCGGACCGCGCGGGCACAGCCACAAGCATCGGCATATGTTCGAAGCGGTCATCTATATCGTCAAAGGTCGCGGGCATTCGATCATCCACAAAGAACTCGACGACAAACCGATTCGGATTGCGTGGAAAGCCGGTGATATTTTTGCGCCGCCGCTCAATTGGTGGCATCAGCATTTCAACGACGACGACAGCGAGCCGGCGCGCTATCTCGCGATCACAGATTTAGGATTGATGAAGACGCTCGGGACGGATAGCAAAGAGCAAGCGCCGGCGGAATATCAGAGTGATCACGAAGATGGAGAGGAAATGCCAGCGTAAAACGTATTGCGTGGTGCGTGGTGCGTATTGCGTATTGGGTGATGCTTGAGGCGTGATGCGTAATTTGAATCAAACATCAACGGAGGAAGAATGGCAAGCGCAGAACTAGTTTCAGAATTGAATGAGCTCGCGGAATTCAAGAAAAAACATCCGAACAAGGGAATGCATTTCAAGAACATGAAAACGTTTCCGGTAGTCTATCGCGAACTGCGGAGAACCGCCGGCGCGCATTTTGACCTATCGGACAACAAAACCATCGAATGCCACATCAGCGAAATTCAGCCGAGCGGCAAAAACAAAAAGCATCGGCACATGAACGAAGCGATCATCTATATTCTTTTCGGCAAAGGGCATTCGATGGTCGGCGACGGCAAGGGGCGCGAAGTGCGCATCGACTGGGAAGAGGGCGACATTTTTTCGCCGCCGCTGAATTGGTGGCATCAACATTTCAACGACGACGCGGCGAAACCGGCGCGCTATCTCGCCTTCACGAACATCGCGTTTATGGAAGCGATCGGGATGTTTAGCAAGGAGAGCGCAAAAGAGTGACGTGTGGCGAGGTGCGTATGGCGTATTGCGTAGCATAGCGCCTTGTGCGCGTTGAACGGAATACGCAATACGCCATACGGAATCTCTTGGAGAAACCGAACATCAATGCCCCAAGTCATCGACGAAACGAATGAACGTGTTGAATTCCGCGCCGAGCATCTCAACAGCGGAATACATTTCAAGAATCTGAAAACATTTCCGGTGCATTTCCGCCCAGGGCGCGGCAGTTCGTCCGCGCATTTCTCCGTCGCCGACAACCAGACGATTGACGCGCACATCAGCGAGATCGCGCCGGGCGGGCACAACCATATGCACCGCCACGTCAACGAAGCGATCATCTACATTCTCACCGGGCGCGGCTATTCGCTGCTGCAAGACGGCGACAATCCGCCGATCCGCGTGGACTGGGAAGAGGGCGACGTGTTCTCGCCGCCGCTGAATTGGTTTCATCAGCATTTCAATCTCGATCCGGAAAAGCCGGCGCGCTATCTCGCGGTTACGAACGCGCTCTTGATGACGACGATGGGCGTGTTTAAGAAAGAGAAGAGGAAGTAAGAGTTGACGAGACGCTACGGTTCTGATTTGATCGTTGATCTCATCAAGCAATACAACATCCCGCACATTAGTTTGAATCCGGGGTCCACGTATCGCGGCTTGCACGATTCGCTTGTGAATTACGGCGGCAACAAACCGCCGATGATTCTTTGTCCGCACGAAGAAATCGCGGTGCAGATCGCGCACGGCTATGCTAAAACCACCGGCAAGCCGATGGCGGCGATTGTGCACGACACTGTGGGCTTGTTGCATTGCACGATGGCGGTCTATTACGCGTACCTCGATCGCGTGCCGCTGATGCTGCTCGGTGCGGCAGGACCGATGGATCCGGCACGACGGCGTCCGCATATTGATTGGATTCACACAAGCGTCCATCAAGCGCAACCGATTCGCGATTACATCAAATGGGACCGTCAGCCGGTGACCGCGCAAGAAGTCGTCGAATCGTTCGCGCGCGCGCATCGCGTCGCGACGCAAGACCCGCAAGGTCCGGTTTATCTATGCTACGATGCCGGTTTTCAGGAAGACCTGCTCACAACCGAGGTTCCCCTCCCCGATCCCGCGCGCTTTGCGCACGGCACACCCGCTTATCCCGATCCGCACGCGCTCGATGCGCTCGCCGCGCAACTCGTCGCCGCCGAAACGCCGGTGATCATCGCCGGCTATGCCGCGCGCAATCACGGCGCGTTTTACGATTTGATAAAACTCGCCGAAGCGACCGGCGCGGCGGTGATTGATCTCAACAATCGCCTGAATTTTCCGACGAATCATCCGCTCAACATCAGTTACGCGCAAAAAGAAATTCTGCGCCGCGCCGATCTGATTCTCGCGGTGGACGTCAAGGATTTATTCGGTCCGCTCGTCGAAACCGATCGCGTCGCGCGCAAGACAAAATTCATCACGCCACCGCATTGTAAATTCGCCGAGATCGGCTTTCGCGATGTCAACATCAGCAAATGGTCGGATGAGTTTCAGCAATTGATGGCGATGGATTGGCAGATTCTCGCGGACTCGTCCGTCGCGTTGCCATTGCTCACCGCGCGGGTCGAGGAAAAAGTCGGGGCGCGGCGCGCGCCGATTGAAGCCCGTAAACGCGAAATCACGAAAGTACACGAAAATGCGCGAAAAAAATGGCGGGACGAAGCGCGCGAGGATTGGGATGCAAAACCGATTACGACCGGGCGGCTCGCGCTAGAGATTTGGGACATGATCAAGAATGAGGATTGGGTGCTCACCGCGAATACGCTCGAAGAATGGGCGTTAAAGTTGTGGGATTTCGATGCGCCGACACGGCATCCCGGCAAAAGTTTGGGCACGTCCACGCAGATCGGGATCGCGCTCGGCGTTGCGCTCGCGCATAAAGGCAGCGGCAAGGTCGTGGTGGACATTCAGCCCGACGGCGATTTGATGTTTGATCCGGGCGCGCTGTGGGTCGCGGCGAATCAAAAACTGCCGATGCTGGTTGTCATGCACAACAATCGCGCGTATTATAATGATTGGGAACATCAGATTCGGATCGCGGAACAGCGCGGCACGCCGGTCGAGAATGCGTGGGTCGGGCAAGCGATCAACGATCCCGCGCCGGATTTCGCCGCGCTCGCGCGATCGTTCGGCTGGCACGCCGAAGGACCCATCGAGGAGCCGCGCGAGATCGCGCCGGCGTTATCGCGCGCCTTGCGCGTGGTGAAAGGAGGTCAACCCGCATTGGTGGATACGGTAACAAGATTTCGCTAAGCATCATTTCCAAACGCGCGGTTTGTGAAAAGTGCCTTTGGCGTCGGTAAGAGTATCGGGAAACTGACTGGCAGCCAACACGCCTTTGCGGATTTGCCGTATGAATGAGGCATGCTTTAATAGCACGCGGCTCGGCGTATGTTCGTGGGGGTTCAATCAATATTCCAACAGGTAGATTGAGTTCCGTGCGAACGATCCTAATTGGCTCAAGCAAGTCCGAATCATTCGTGACGATTACTGCTACGTCAAAAACCTTCTTGTAACCATCGTTTATCAAATGCGCGGCGATATTCACATCCGAACCTTTCTCTTCAGTTTTGATAACTTTGGTGAACTTGGTTCCACCTACAACTGGCTCGGCTAACGGCATAAAGACATCGTGTGACAAGAATGTGCCATAAATGATTTCTAAGTAGGTGGACAAAAGTAATTTGACAAAGTGCAAAACTGACCTATGCTTTCAGTTGAGATCGCGAAGGTGGAGGTCAGCATGGTACTCATTCGGTTGGCATCACGCGCGCGTCAGATTCTGCGGCGCATCGCCGGCTCGAATGCAGATGCACGGGAAGTGCGCCGAGCCCAAATCCTGCTGTGGTTGGACGCTCGCACGCATGTCCAAGAAGTCACCCAACGCGTCGGTCGAACTCGCCAAGCCATTTATGCGGTTGTACAGCGGTACCAAGCTCGGCGCGCCCTTCCCGTCGCTGATCGCATCCGGGATCAGCCGCGCCCGGGGCGTCCTGCCACGAAGCGTGAGCGCACTCTCAAAATCATACGCGCCCTATTGACCCAATCGCCTTCACGCTATGACTATCCTGAGCCGGTGTGGACGGTTCCGATATTGCGCGATCAAGTTCAACGCCGCTTGAAATGTTCGGTGCATGCTCGGACGGTGCGCCGCGCCCTTCATCAGTTGCGCCATCGCTTTAAGCGTCCGCGGTACATTTTTGCCCAACGCCCGGCGACTTGGCGCCAGTCAAAAGGGGGCTCAAAACACGCTTGAAAAGGCGTCCGCGCACGGTCATTCTGTTTCTCGACTCCACGATCTTCAGTGAAGTGCCGCCCTTGCGCGCAATGTGGGC
>JACQGS010000060.1 GCA_016199405.1 Chloroflexota bacterium
AAACCCAGCATCGCGTCAATGATCATTTCGCGCACGACGGTTTCGCGCACGATCACCGTCCCGGGCATGCCGAGGTGATGGTACGGATGCGCGCCATAGTTCAGCGGCGGCAGCGCGAGGTTGATGTGCCCGTCGCGATTTTTTTCGGTAAAGCGCCGGACGCCTTCGCAAATCATCGAGCAGAAAAGCGTGTCGGTCGCGGTCGGCAGATGATCGCCGTGCAGTTCGGTGCAGCCGACCGGGATGAGCACGACGTCATTCTTGCGCCGATTTGCGACAACCTTGTGCCACGGCGTTGTTTGAATATACGCGCCCGGCTTTGCCCATTCACAACCCCCGGTCGCGGGAAATCCGTATTCCGCGAGCACGGATTTCAATTGCGATTCGTTCATCTCCCAGATTTCTTTTTTCATTCGCCCGACGGTATTGTCTTCGAACCAGAGATCGGGTTGATTGGTGGCAAGTAATCCTTTGGGCGCGGGTAGAACTGTGGACATTGGAACTCCTTTGTTGAGTGTCATTGCGAGCGTTCTTTGCGAAGCAATCTCGCAAGTCACGAATTAGGAGATTGCTTCGTCGCGCAAAACGCTCCTCGCAATGACACTATGTGCTTGCATACACTTGAATTTTCTCTCTCGGCACAATCACTTTGACTTTGGCTTCCGTCATTTTCACCGGCGTGTCCACCAAAATAGTTTCGCCGTTCACGTTCACGTAATAACGATACACCGTTCCGATAAAAGACGCTTCCTCGATCGTGCCATCAAACGTCACCGCGCCTGCCGATTCAATGCCGGCTGTGGCAAGGCGCGCTTCATCGGCTTTGAAGACGACCGTCACCGCAGCCCCGGCATTGCCCTTGTGCGCGATGCGCGCGCCGGCGACGGAAACCGATTGCCCGTCTGCCGCGACCGTGCCACGCAACAAATTGCTCACGCCGAGAAAATCCGCGATGAAAACATTCGCGGGGTGATTGTAAATTTCTTCCGGCGCGCCAACTTGCTGGACGCACCCATCGCGCATGACGACGACTACATCCGACATGCTCAACGCTTCTTCTTGATCGTGCGTCACGTAAACAGTCGTGATGCCGATGCGTCGTTGCAACCGGCGGATTTCGACGCGCAAACGCTGCCGCACTTTCGCGTCGAGATTCGACAGCGGCTCATCGAGGAGCAAAACTTTCGGCTGCGTAATGAGCGCGCGCGCGAGCGCGACGCGTTGCTGCTGCCCGCCCGATAGTTGCGAGGGTCGGCGTTCGAGAAAATCTGCCGGCATCTCGACGAGTTGCATCGTCTCCTGCACGCGCTGTTTGATTTCATCCTTGCCCACTTTTTGCATCCGCAAGCCGTACGCGATGTTGTCGAAGACCGTCATATGGGGCCACAGCGCGTAATCCTGAAAAACCATCGCGGCGCCGCGTTTGTGCGGAGGCATTTTGTCGACGCGCTGATCGTCTATGAAAATGCCGCCTTCGTCGGGCTCGTAAAAGCCGGCGATCATGCGCAAGAGCGTCGTCTTGCCGCAGCCGCTCGGACCGAGCAGCGTCGCGAACGAGCCGCGCGGAATTTCGAGCGTGACGTGGTCAACCGCGTTGACGCGCCCGAATTTTTTCGTGACGTTATCGAGATGGAGATGGGCGGTTTGGATCGTTGTCATTTCTTTTTCGCTTTTGCCTCTGCTCTTTTCAAAAATTCGCGCACTCGAAATTTCACAATTCTGGTGATGAGATCATGCGGCAAGAGTTGGTCGTATGGGAAATGCACTGAACTCGGTGTTCCTTTATATGCTGACAACTCTTTTTTGAATCCCTTGACTGCCCTCGGAGCTGGATAAAGTCCGATATGATTTTTATAGGCGGCAAAAGAAATCAGATTGCCATAAAGGGTAAAGGTCGGAATTTGATACTTGATCGTCTCTTGCGCGTCCGGCGCGGCTTTTTTTATTGTCGTCCGCAATTCTTTTAAAATCGCTTGGACATCTTGAGGGAAACTCGCAATGTACTCGTCTATGTTTTTCGGATTTGCTTTTTGGAGTGTCATGTTCTATCTCTTCGGCTTGCTCTACTCGATGGCAGGCGCAACAGCGGGCGAAATGAAAACACCTTTTCCTCTTCAAGCACGTATTTGTCAAACCCCTTCCGACGCAAAACCTCATTGACTTCGTCTACGGTTGCTTGCGAGATTAGCAGATTTCCTCGTGCCACCGCTTTGTCGAACGCTCGCCGCACTATCGATTGCTTCGAGAGCACCGCGCTGACGATAGCATTGGTGTCGAAGACAAAACGCAAATCAGTTGGCATCGAGGAGCGACTCCAATATTTCAGGTGTTAGACCACGCCCTTGCGCCTTTTCACTCATCTCGTCCATTATTACTTGGAGTGGTCGCGGAGATATAGCAAACTCCCGTAACCACAAACTTAGGAGCAGGCGCAATTTCCTTTTGTCCTCGGTAGATGCGCCCGTGTAGATTTGTGCCGCCTGAGTGTCAAGGGGGATAGTAATATTCGCGATTGTCATTTGCTCATCTCCTTGTGATTCGAGGGTTTCCAGACGTAAAGGTATGGCGGAGAACGCTGTAGCACACCGACCAAGCCCGACGGGTGCCGCGAAATGAAACTAACATCCAACTGTGCTAACCACCTGTGCCAGAAAGCCGCGTACGTGGCGTGGTCGGCGTGTGCGTGTTTCACGCTCGTGCTTGTTCCGTTCTTTGGTTCTTTTGTTTTGTGAAATGGCGGATTGCTCGGACTAAGTTCTGTACTGCTTTTGCAAAGTCTCCGCCGCGAAGGTCTATGTATTGTACGTCGCGAAGTAATGCGGGAATCTCGACATCTTCGAGAAGAATCGGCAAGATAACAGCACCCTCACGCGTACTGAGGCGTCTCGACATTGCGGCATTCAGTTCCATAAGTGACCACTTGCTTTTGAGAGAGTTTGCGGACAAGAAGAACGCGACAAAGTCAGCAGAATCAAGACCCCTTGAAATCGTTTCCACAATATTCTCGCCAAATTGGATTGCTTGTGTGTCTATCCAAACGTCAATCTCCTGCTTCTGCAACTCGGACGCGATAGCCTGCACAACTTCATGGTCTGCATGTGAGTAACTGAAGAATACAAGGGGATGCCGTTTCCCTTGAGCACTAAGCAATGATGCTATCGCTTGGCGCACAGTGGAAATCAGCAAGGTTGTAGATATTCCCTTGTCAAGGGCGTCTTGTAAAATTTTGTTGGCTTCGGTCAGTGGCTCGGAAGCAGCGTGAGAAAAATCCGCCTCTGCGCGCGTTGTTTCTTCCAACGCCTGAGCAACACGGCTAAGGTCTGCTGCGACTGCTAAAGAAAGGTCGTGAGCGTCTCGAAAAGTGGCTACTGTATGACGACTTTTCAAAGTGTCTTTGAATTTTTCGAGCAGCGTCATTTTTTCAGGGTCGCGTTCGATGTACTTCGGCAGAATAGGAACATTATCATCTCTGACGTATACAAGGGACGGCTTGCCAAGACGATAACCTTCATTGTATTCGGCTTCCGTGAACGAAATCCCCATTTCGGGGACAATGCTTCCGTAACGATGCCCCACGATGACAACCAGCACATTGCTACGACGAACTTCAGCAAGACAGGTTTCAATAGGTCGTTCTGAACGCGCGCCAAAAAACTCCATCGAATCGTACTGATGTTGTAGTTTCGTTATGGCTGCAACTACTCCCTCGCGTTCATTAACGAGGTCAGCAAAAGTGCTAGAGACAAATATCGTCAAAGGTTTTTTCATCGTGCTTGTCCTTGTGAGCACCGAGCCGCTGATGTAAAGGCATGGCGTGAAACTAGTGGTTTCCCGCATGAGTGCGGGAAGCATACGGATTTGGTAGGATTCCCGCAGCCACGATGCGGGAAACCACCTTATCATCCCCCCGCCATTTTTTGCAAACCCGCGCGGCGTCCGCTAATCAGCCAGACCTTCGAACTTTCCAAAGACTTTGAAGCTCTGTGTCTCAAGATCACTCAAGTTCTGTTGTTTGCTTGGGACCATCCAACAACAGCCGCAGTTTGTTGAGCGCGTTTCGACCGATAATAATTTCATCGCCCCAATCATCGCCAATGACCTCAATACTGGGCAAGCGAATCGTCTCGAACAGAATGTCCACTTTGTAAACAGATACGCGACGCAAATTGTCGCCCAAATGAGAGCGAACGCTGGTCGCGTAGACAATCGGGACATCTAACTTTTCAATGATTGCAGTCGGCACGAACGTTCCATCAGAACCCGTGTCAATCAATGCTGTCAAAGGTCCAACTTGCAGCGCTTTGTCCGGCTCAGCGAGATGAATATCCAGGACCGGCGCGGGCGGAACATAATTTTGCCCGTATGCTGTTTTCATTCTCGCACCAAGCGCGGGCTGAGAATGTGAATCTCGCGGGGTCCCTCGGCTGGCATAATCAGCACAGCGGCTTTACCGTACTGGACGCGCACGCGTTGGTACAACGCCGTTTCGTCTGTGTCGCTATCCACTACCGCGCGATTGTGAATCGCGACAGACTTGCCCTCGTACTGGGCACGCTCATTCAAGGAACAGCTTAGCCACCACTCCTGTTCTTCTTCGATCTTGCGACGGTCGGCAAGCGTGCGTTCGCGGCGGAGAACCGCGTGCAGAAAATCTTCAACATCCATTCCGCGCGTCTTCGCTTCGCTCCGAATTTCCTGCGTGAGTTCTTCTGAAATCGGCAGACTAGACATTGCGTTTGCCCCTTTCACATTCAGACAAGTCTTTGCTCATTATCAATGCTTGTGTGCTCAGCAACTCCACCCTCTCATCCCCCCGGCGCTTTTTGCAAGCCCGCACGGCGTCCGCTAATAAAGTACACCGCGCTCAACACCAGCACCGCCATCCCGATAACCAAAATGGTGTACGCCGCCGCGCCGCCCCAGTCCGCATCATTCACCTTTTGGAAAATCGTGATCGTCGCAACGGTTGTCCCCGGCGTGAAAAGAAAAATAACAACCGATAGTGTCGTCACCGCGCGCACGAACGCGGTCACGAACCCGGTCAGCAGCGCGCTCCCCAGCATCGGCGCGAGAATATCGCGAAAACCACGCAGCGTGCTCGCGCCGAGACTCGTGGCGGCTTCGTCGAGCGAGCGATCAATTTGCTGCAAGCCCGCCATCACGGCTTGATAACCAATGGGAATGTTCCAAAACAAAAGTGCGACGATAATCAACATGCCGGGTGTGCCCTCGCGTCCAAAAAGCGGGTAGGCAATCGCTTCGAACCATTTTTGATTGAACGCCGTCGCATAGCCGATGCCCCAAAAAATGCCGGGCACGGCGGCGGGCATGATCGCAATAAAATCAATCACGCCGCGCCCGAACCATTGTTTGCGTTGAACGAAAAACGCAAGCACCAGCCCAAAGAGCGCGCAGATAATCGCGGCAGTCCCGCCAAAAGCCAGCGTGTTCCGGAGCGGCAGCGAATGCTCGCCGATATATTCGAAATTCTTCCACGTCGGCGTCATGTTGAACGGAAACGCCTGGACGAACGCGCTGATGATGAGAACGCCGTAAACCAAGAGAATCATAATTGCCAACAGCAAGCACGCGACAAAACACGCGTTGGAAACCGCGCGCGGCACCGGCGGACGCGGAATCGAAGTCGCTTTGCCGCTGATCGTCACGTACGATTTGTTGCCTTCGAGGCGCAGACGCGCGACGTACAACGCGAGCGCGAGCGCGAGCAAAATCGTGCTGACGACTGCCGCGCCGGTGAAATCGCCAAAGCCGGAGATGAGCGAGTATGCCTGGGTCGCCAGAACGGTTTCTTTGCCAAGCAAAAGAATCGGGTTGCCGAAATCTTCGACGATGTAGATTGCCGTCGTCAATGTTGCGGCAGCCAGTCCCGGTCGCGCGAGCGGGAGCGTAATCGTACGAAAAACATTCCACGCGCTCGCGCCAAGATTGCGCGCGGCTTGCTCGAGTCGCGGATCGCTGCGCGAGAGCACATCGGCAATGAGCTGATACGCGAATGGAAAGAACGCGATCGTTTGCACGATCCACAATCCGCCGATGCCCAAAACGTTGATGCGTTGACCCAGCATTCTTGACGCCAGACTAAAGATCAAGAGATACGCGGCGGCGACGACGAACGGTGGCGAAAGCAGCGGCAACAGTCCCACGATGCGGAAGAACGGCTTCCAGCGCATATCGCTGTAGACCATCGCGTACGCGTAAATAAAACCGAGCAGCACCGCGGTCGTCGTCGAGAGGAGCATGATTTGGATCGAATTGAAAAGCGGCTTGATCCAGGTTTCGCCAGCCAGAAAATTAAAGTAGCCGTCCAAGCCGGGTACGAGAACGACTTGGATTTGGGGATAAACGATAAACATCCCCATCAAGGCGATGAGGATGAGCAGCACGAAGACGACACTGGGTTCGCGGGTGATGGAGCGCATGAGACAAAACCTATCCCCCTTGCCCCCTTCCCTGACAGGGAAGGGGGTTGGGGGTTAGGTAGTTACATTCCGACCGTGGTCTGCCACAATTTCAAGAGACGTTCCTTGTTATCGGCAGCCCATTGCCAATCAAAGTTCACCATCTTGACGGTGTCGAGCGTTGGCGCGCCCGGCGCGGGCGGCACATCTTTGAGCACCGCGACGCGGTTCGAAAGTTTGACGTTGAGTTCACCGGCGGGCTTGGTCAAGATCCAATCCACGAACGATTTCGCGGCGTTCGTGTTCGGTCCGCCCTTGACGATGCTGACCGCGCCCACTTCAAACCCAGTATTCTCCGGCACGATCAATTCGATCGGCGATTTGTTCTGGGCTTTGAAGGTCAAGATATCGTGCGCCCAGTTCGGCGCGGCGATAAACTGTCCTTGCTCGGTGAGCGTAATCGTTTGCGGCGAACTGCCCACGTACTGCGCGATGTTCGCGTGCAGCGCTTTCATATACGCCATCGCCTTCGCTTCATCGCGATTGAACCGGAAAATCTGGGTCGCGAGGAAAATGTAGCCGCCACCGGTTTTAACCGGGTCGGGATAGCCAAGATTGCCCTTCCACTTGGCATCGAGCAGATCGTCCCAGGTCGTCGGTTTTTTCACACCCGCCATTTCTTTGGCAAAGCGCTCGGTGTTAAGGACGAGCGAAAAGATGCCGAGGTACCAGCCGGTCCAGAGACCATCGGGCTGCTTGTACGCGGCATCCACCGCGTTCGCGTTCGGCGATTTGTACGCTTCGAGCAAACCGGCTTTGCCGAGACCATCGTGGAACGCGCGGTCGCCGCCAACAAAGATATCGGCTTTCGGCGATGCTTTTTCTGCAGTGATGCGCGTTTGCAATTCACCGGCGGCGGCGAGGGGCAGTACGTCCACATCCACGCCCGGCGTTGCCGCTTTGAACGCGGCGAAGAGTTGATCATTCGTGGTTTGGTTCAACGCGGAATAGATGGAAATTTTTCCGGTTGGTTTCGGCACTGCCGTCGCGGGAACCGCAGTAGGTGCGACGGGAGCAGTCGTTGGTGCAGCCGGCGCGGCAGTAGGCGGCGCCGCTGTCGGCGCAGGTGTTGGCGCGGGCGCGCAAGCGGCGATGATCGCGTTGACGGTGGTCACCCCAGCGGTGATGCCGAGCAATCGCAAAAATTCACGTCGGCTCAGATTGAGCGACGATTTCGAGTCAGACATTTTTTTCTTCTTCTCCTTTGAGATTGTAACTCGATTTGAACGTAAGCGATTTTGATTTGACATTGAGCGAGCAATCACCCCCCTCTCATGTCGCAGGTCGCAGGTTTCAGGTTTCAGGTCTCAGGTTGCAGGTCTCAGAGTTCATGACGCTTGTGACTTGTGGCTTGCGGCTTGACTTGTAACTTGTGACATGCGACTTGAACTACTCTACTTTCACTGGACGATGTTCCGCGTACGATTTTTTCGCGGCATACCCGATCACCACCGCGATGCGTCCATCCATTCCGCCGACGGGCGGCGTTTTGTTTTCAGCAATGCAAGCCAGAAATTCGCGCATCTCTGCCAGATATGCATCGGCGTACCGTTCGAGGAAAAAGTACAACGGCTTTGCCGAATGCACGCCCTGCGCATCGCTGACCGCCGCGTTGTCCGGCGTTTTGTTCGCAACCTGCACCATTCCCTTCGAGCCGAACACCTCGACGCGTTGGTCGTAACCATAAACCGATTTGCGGCTGTTGTCAATCACCCCCAGCGCGCCGTTGGCAAAGCGCAAAGTGGTGACGGCTGTATCCACATCGCCAGCCTTGCCGATTTCCGCATCGACGAGTACATTTGCCGCCGCGTAAACCTCGACGACTTCGCCGAACAAATACCGCGCCATATCGAAATCGTGAATCGTCATATCCAAAAAGATTCCGCCCGACACTTGCACATAGGCAAGCGGCGGCGGCTCGGGGTCGCGGCTCGTGATGCGGAGAAGATGCAGCGCGCCTATCTCTCCCCTCTCTACAATCTCTCGAACTCTTTTGAAACTGGGATCGAAGCGGCGATTGAAACCAACTTGCAATTTCACGCGCGCTTTTTCGACCACCGCGAGCGCCACGTCAATTTTCGGCAGTTCTAGCGCGATCGGCTTTTCGCAAAAGATGTGCTTGCCGGCATGGGCGGCTTCCGCGATGATTTGCGCGTGCGTGTCGGTGCTCGAGCAAATGATGACCGCGTCGATGCGCTTATCGTCGAGAATCGCGCGATAGTCAGAATGCGTTGTGGGGATCGCAAAATCCGCCGCGAGTTTTTGTGCGGCAGCCGGAATAATATCCGCAACCGCGAGCACGCGCGCGTCTGGAATGCGCTGCGCCAGGTTTTCCGCGTGCACGCGCGCGATGCGCCCCGCGCCGATGATGCCGATGTTGATGGTCATTGCAACTCCTAAAAATGTGACGGGTGACGAGAGACAGGTGACAAGGTGTCGTCCTCCGTCATCGCCTCAACTATAGACGTTAAGATTTGCTTTTGGAAATTGCCGCTTCAGACTTCCGAAGTCTCGGAGACTTCGGAAGTCTGAATTCCAAATCGTTTTCTTGATGTCTATAGTTACGCTCTTTCTTCGTGTTCTTCGTGTCCTTCGTGGGCGAAAAATCTTACGGCTTGACCGTGATCTTGCCATGCCCGCGCTCGCGCGACGCGCCAATCGCCTCAACCGTTTTTTCCAAATCATAGCGCGCAGTGATGATCTGCGTCATGTCAATCTTGCCGGCTGCCATCATTCGAATCACGCTGGGAAAAATCGCGTCGCCGCTGTGACCTTGCGATCCAAAAATTTGCCCGCGCCGCACTTGCAATGTTTCCAGATAGATCGGCACGCGATCCGCTGCGCGTCCGATCTGCACGATCTTGCCGTTGATCGCGAGACATTTTTCCATTTCCGGAATTGTCTTGCTCGGTGCGCCGGCGGCTTCGACCATCATATCCGCGCCTTCGCCTTTGGTGTGTTCGAGAATGACCTGATGCGGCGAGACCGCGCGCGGATCGTACACAAAGTCCGCGCCGATTTTCTTCGCGAGTTCGCGTCGCTTTTCCGAAATCTCGAACGCGATGACTATGCCCGCGCCCGCTGCGCGCGCGAGCGCAATCGCGGCATAGCCGATCGGTCCGGTGCCAAAGACCGCGACGTACGCGCCCGGCAGAAAGCCGCCGGCGCGCACAAAGATGCCGTTGTACGAAACGGTCGTCGGCTCGACGATCGAGCCGGCTTCGTACGCTTTATCAGCCGAGCCGTAGCGTTCCGCGATCGCGTCGATCTTCCAGCAATATTTCGCGCCGACGGAAATGTAATTCGCGAACGCGCCCGGAATCGTAAAGCCGATCTCTTCGAGATTTTCGCAATGATTCGGAAAACCGTTGCGGCAGGGCGTGCAATAGCCGCACCAAATCATTTCTTCGGCGGTGACCATATCGCCGACGCGCAGATTTTTAACTTCTTTGCCGACCTCGACGACTTCGCCGGAAAATTCATGCCCGAGCGTCGTCGGAAATTTCGTGAGACCGGGATAAAGGATGTAGTCGTCCGCGTCGTGCTCGTAGAAATGAATGTCTGAGCCACAGACACCGCACGCTTTGACGCGCAGAATCACATCGAACGCGCCCGGTTTTGGATCAGCAACTTTTTCGACGGACAAATGCGGATGCCGCCATACGCTCGAGCCGGTAATCGCTTTGCCGGTTTGTTTCTCCCAATCGCTCAATGGGTAACCTGCACGCGGATCCCATTTCGCGTCGAGCACTAATGCTTGCACAATTCACCTCTTTGGATTTGAATTTCTCTCGCAACGAGAGAGATGGAAAAAGCGTGAAAGATAATCTTCTAAATGAGAAAGGATTTTTTCCACGCGCCCGATTTCGCGCGTCCCAGTATAACTCAATGCGCCTTGCTGAAGAAATCGTCCGAATCACCTCATTAAAAATGTTACCGAAAGCGATTCGTGGCGTCATGAGAAAATGTTACCGAAATTTGACAAGATTTTGGCATACGGGCACGCTCTCCCGAAACGGGAGAAGTCAAAGTGCCTACCTGCAAACCATCGGAACAGTACCTGAACAGATTACGCGAGCGCTACCGCAAAGCCCACAAGAAACAACGCGGTAAAATCCTGGATGAATTTGTCGAGACGACGGGCTATCATCGCAAACATGCCATCGCGCTCTTGCGCGGTCAACGCCAACATCGTAACCCCAAGATCCCGATCCGACGTATCCGCCGGCGCATCTATCTCGCCGAAGACAAACGCGCGATCCTCTGGCTGGCCGAACTCTTTGATCAAATCGGCTCCAAGCGGTTGCGCGCCGCCATGGATGTCGAGTTGGACAATCTGCGACGTCACCTGGCCGTCAGTCGTGCGTGTTTCAAACGCCTTGGACACATCAGTTCCTCCACGATGGATCGCCTCCGCCGCACCGAACGCCGTCCGGTCGCACGGCACCGGGGAGGAACCAAACCGGGCAACTTTACTCAAGTCCCAAATCAAAGTTCGCACCTTTGCCGATTGGGACGATAAACGCCCTGGCTTCGAAGAAATTGACCTCGTCCAGCATGATGGCGGCAATCCGAGCGGCTTTTTCGCCTGTACGCTGGATGTCACGGACGTGAGTACCGGATGAACCGAGATGCGCGCCGTGTCCACCAAAGCCCAAGTGCGTGTCTTTGCCGCGTTGGAACAGATCCGGTGGGAGTTGCCCTTTCCGTTGCTGGGACTGGACTCCGACAATGGCGCCGAATTCATCAACGATGAGTTGGTGCGATACTGCGATCAAGAGCATATCACGTTCACGCGCGGGCGAGTTGGACGCAAGAACGATAATCCGTTTGTCGAACAGAAGAACTGGTCGGTGGTGCGACGCTTGGTTGGCTATGGTCGTTACGAAACGCAACGGCAGGTGAATCAGTTGAATGCGCTGTATGCCGTCTATCGGCTGTATGTGAATCACTTCTTGCCAGTGCAGAAACTCGTTGCCAAAGTGCGTGAGGGTAGCAAGGTCAAGAAGATCTATGATGGTCCCAAGACGCCGTATCAGCGGGTGCTGGATTCAGACCAGGTCAGTCCCGAAGCGAAGCGCAAATTACGGGCAATTCATGCCAAGCTCGATGTGGTTGAGCTCAGACGGCGACTGGATGAGTTGCTAGAGCAATTGACGCCCAGCAAGCAATGGTAACATTTTCTGGTGACGCCACGATACTCATTTCGGTAACATTTTCTCGTGACGCCACTCG